>LUZO01000188.1 GCA_001603685.1 Bacteroidales bacterium Bact_23 | reverse complement strand
GCCTTAGTAAAGACAAATCAGCAAAACAACATCGCAAAACCAGACCGTGAATATGGAAAATAAAAAAGTTGTAGAATCCCTGGGATTTGTTCTCAAAAAAGAGAAAATAGCCAGTCTGGCTTCCGATTACAAATTCAATGAGCTTATCCTCGAAGACCTTGATCCGTTCCCGGGTTTTTACGATCATTATCACATCCCGGTAAATGAGGAAGAACAGAAACCCAGATCGGTTTTTGCCGTCATCAAGACAAAGGGCCTTGACGAGATGGATGATTTTATCCGGACTACCATTAAAATTAAAAAAGTAACCGGGCTTAACTTTGATGCAGTACTGGGATGGCTTGAATATCAGAACAGTACAGCAGGATGTATCCGCATCAAAATGGAAGATTATGCCGATTTGCCGGCAATTATAGACAATTACAGCAAAAACGGAATAGAGTTTCTTGCCAACCGGACGGTAAAACCCTATGTAAGCCTGATTGCCATCAGGAAATATATGATTCTTGAAGAGATTGCTCCCCGTATCTTCCGCGATACTGAGATGAGCGATACCTATTATATTAAGGTGGATAAGCATATTCCCTGGAGCGATTTTGAGAGAATCAGCATTTCGGTACGCAACAACTGGGACCACAAAGTATATGATGCAGCCCAGGCAGGAATTTACTGCAAAAGTGGTGTTGTTGAACTGGTGCGTATCTACGACCGGCATACCTCGCCGGAGCGCCTGCAATATCTTAAAGAAAAATATGATATTGAGCTTCAGCGGCTTTAGTAAACATATTCTATAGAACCAGATGGACGCACAGGAATTCAGAAAGCTCCCTGTTCAGGAGCAGGTTTCTGTTATACTTTCAAACGGAAAGGAGCTTCTCGAGCGCATTTTTGTCTATTACACAGTTAAACTCTATCTTCTTGATGGCCTGTTTGTTGAGATCTGGTATCATCAGGTAACCAATCGCATTGATAAAGTGCTGGTTGTTGAGTTCGAGGATGTTATCCATCTGTACGAAAGTCAGATAAATATATCGGATCTGTTTAAATAACACCAGATAAGCCGATTAATCTTAACGAATTGATAGTATCCGGCTTTTGCCGGATTTTTAATTTTTAAAAATAAACCGCCGACTTTCAGTTACAATCTCTGAAAACGTTCTAATTTTACATGGAATTTCAATATTTGCACCGCATAGGAATGCAAGGGGTTAGTAATTTTTCCGGAACCTCTGCAGATAAAGCAGAGAACCATTAACTTTAAGAGAGGAAAAAATGTATAAATATCTGTTCGGGCCGGTACCGTCGCGCCGGTTGGGAATGTCACTCGGCGTGGATCTTGTTCCCAGGAAAGTATGTTCGCTCGATTGCGTTTACTGCGAAGCGGGTAAAACCACAAAACTAACCACCGAGCGGAAAGAGTACGTTAAAACAGAAAAAATAATTGGTGAACTGACTGACTACTTCCGCAATAATCCTGACCCCGACTATATTACCTTTTCGGGATATGGCGAACCAACCCTGAACATCGCCATTGGCAAGGTACTTGAATTTATCAAGGAGAACAAACCTGATATTCCGGTTGCCGTTTTGACAAATGGCACCCTCTTCGGTGATGCGAAGGTCAGACAGTCAATCCTGAAAGCCGACCTTGTCCTTCCCTCGCTCGATGCTGCAACAGAGGCCGTTTTCCTGAAAATCAACCGACCGCCCGACAGCCTGATTTTTGAAGACTATATTAATGGGTTGATTGATTTCAGCAGAGAATTCGGGGGCAAAATCTGGCTCGAAATTTTTATTCTGCCTGGTTATAACGATTCGGAAGAGGAGCTGGCAGCACTAAAAAAGATAATCCTTCAGATTAAACCCGACTCCATACAGCTGAACACCCTCGACCGGCCGGGAAGTGTAACAGACCTGAGAGGAGCCACCAGGGCCGAGCTACAGCGGGTAGCCGGTTTCTGGCAAATGGATAATGTAGTCATCATCGCAGCCTCACCTGAAAGGAAGAAAATCCGTTCGTACCGCACCGATACCGAATCAGCCATTCTGGAAACCATCGCCCGCAGGCCTTGTACCGTGGATGATCTTTCCAAAATTCTGGGATTTCACATAAATGAGGTAAATAAGTATTTGGATGTGCTGGAAGCTGAGCAGAAGATTGAAACCACAAAACAGGAAAGGGGTTATTTCTACAAGATAAAGAAGTAAGAATCTCTTTCCCCGGTTTACCGGCCTGTTTTATTCATCGGAAAATATATAAAAAAACAGGTGGGAAATGGTATCCTGCAAGTCTCTTTCAAAAGAGAAAGCGAGTTCAACTTCAGTTCCATTTCCCACCTCTATCTGTTCCCTGACGGGATGGTTTCAGATCACAAAAAGGAAGACTGCCGGAATCCTGCTGTAATTCAGACTGTTTTGGTTACATCCCACACGAAAGCGCGGATTCCGACTTCTTTATTGATCTCATCAGTTTTTCTGACCTTCTCAAGCAGCGGATCTACCTTATCGTCTGTGGTAATGGTTATAAGCGCCGAGTTCATTTCAGGCCAGGTGTGAGTTCCCATCCGTGGTTCACCGGTATTACTGCCTCTGCCGCTTACTATGCTCCACCAGGTGAACCCCCTGATGCCCAGCTGATCAAGAATATACTCTACCCGCTCGGTATGCGCCTGATTGAAAATTATAAAAACTGCTTTCATCATTTTTTATTTTAATCCAGATTTTGGAATTTTTTTCTGATTTTCCTTAATTTATCCCTTTCACCCGAACGTGCAAGAACGCCGTACATAACAGGGACAATCACCATGGTTACAATGGTTGAGAAGATAAGCCCTCCGATTACGGTGATTCCCATAGGGCGCCATATCTCGGAACCTTCACCGGAGCTTAATGCAAGCGGCAGCATTCCCAGCATGGTGGTTAATGCGGTCATCAGCACCGGACGCAAACGCGATTTTCCTGAAACCACGATTGCATCATACAAACGCATATCGCGGTCGCGCATCAGGTTGGTGAAGTCAACAAGCACAATACCATTCTTCACCACAATACCGATCAGCAGCACCGCTCCCAGAGCTGCCACCAGACTGAGCGTTGTATTGGTTAAAAGCAAGGCAAAAATAACCCCCGTGAACGCGAACGGAATAGAGAACATGATGATGAATGGCATGGTAAATGATTCAAACTGCGATGCCATCACAATAAATACCAGCAGAAGGCTTAAAATCATTAGCATGGCAAGGTCTTTGAATGACTCTTGCTGATCCTGATACGAACCCCCTACCTGTATCATAACCTCCTGAGGAACCTGAACCTCGCTGATCATCTGTTTTGCCTGGTTGGCAAGTTCGCCCAGCGCAACCTTATTGGGTTTCAGCGAAACGGTTACAATACGCTCCTTACGTTTATGCTGAATAGCCGGCGGCCCCCAAAACTCCTCAACCGATCCTATCTCCTTCAGTTTGATCCGCTGCCCTCTGGAATTTACAATAGTCATCTCTTCAAGGTCGAGGATAGAACTGCGGTACTCTTCCGACAACCTTACCCGGATATTGTACTCTTCACCTTCTTCCTTGTATTTTGATGCCGTCATTCCATATACGCGGTTACGAACCATTGAAGAGACCATCGCACTGTTAAGCCCATGCAGTGCCAGTTTCTCCTTATCAAGCACAACCTGCATTTCGGGTTTATCGTTTTTGCGGCTAATGGTTACCTCTTTTGCGCTTTCCATCTGGTCGGCGCGATTCTTAATCTCCTGCGCAATGGCATTGGTGGTATTAAAGTCGTATCCGTATATTTCGATGTCAACCTTGCTTTCGCCTCCCATTCCCATGTTCATTCCCGAAGTAGAGACTGAAGCGGTAATGATTTCGGGAAAGTTAGCAAGCTGTTCCCTTAAATCATCGGCAATCTCAAATGAGCTTCGCTGGCGTTTATCAATATCCTCGAGGCGGATCATGACATTGATAATATTAGAACCTGTACTGCTGAAGAGTGAAAACATCCCGCCTTCGTCATCAGCCCCCGACGAGGTGGACATGATCTTCACCTCCGGATAGCGTTCTCTGATCAGTTCTTCCAGCTTTCGCGCTGTTTTCATGGTCTCCTCCACTCTGGTACCTGTTTGCAGCTCAAGGGAAACGGAAAGCCGGGATTCGTCAGTCTGCGGCATAAAGTCAGTTCCAATAAAGCGGGCAAGCAACAGCGAGGCCACGAAGATGGCCAGCGCGCTAACGATTACAAAGGTTTTATGGCGAAGCGACCAACGCAGGGTTTTTACGTAAAAGTCATCCAGTTTGTCGAGCATGGGCTCAATGGTATTCTGATAACTGAAACGTTTCGGTTTGGCTACTTTTTCTCTTAGTTTAAGCATACGGGCCGACATCATCGGAGTAAGGGTGATGGCTGCCAGGGTTGAGGTTACTATGGTAATGGTAACAATCCATCCCAGCTGGTTGAACATAACACCCGTCATACCACCCACCAGAGTTAGCGGGAAGAATACCGCCACAACCACCAGTGTTGTGATGATAACGGCGAGCCATACCTCATTGGTGGCATAAATCGCCGCTTCGCGCGGGCTGCTTCCCCTCTCGATGTGTCGGGTAATGTTCTCCAGAACCACTATGGCATCGTCAACCACCATACCAATCGCTATGGATAAGGAGGTAAGCGAGATGACGTTGATTGAATTGCCTGTAATAAAAAGGTAGATGAACGAAACAATCAGCGATATCGGAATGGTAAGAACAATAATAAAAGTGGCACGCCACCTTCCGAGGAAGAACAGTACCACCAGAGCAACGAAGATAAATGCCCACATCAGGGTTTCTGAAAGGTTTCTGATTGAGCCCTGGATGAACGTTGAAGAG
The DNA here is from genome assembly GCA_001603685.1 of Bacteroidales bacterium Bact_23. Taxonomy (GTDB): domain Bacteria; phylum Bacteroidota; class Bacteroidia; order Bacteroidales; family Lentimicrobiaceae; genus Lentimicrobium. The sequence continues at coordinate 2,055 of LUZO01000188.1, read as the reverse complement.
TCCATAATCAGGTCTATCTTCACATCGGGAGGCAGGTTGGGCTTTAACTCTTCGAGGCCTTTTCTGATATCACGGGCCACCTTTACTGTATTGGCACCCGACTGCTTCATCACAAACATACGCAGTCCGGTTTCACCGTTGATCCGCTCATCGAGCGAAATATCCTTGATTGAGTCCTTAACCACAGCAACATCGCGCAGATAAACCGGCACCCCATTGAAATTTCCTATCACCAGGCTGCTCAACTGACGGCTGTCGCTGAATTCACCCTGAATGCGGAGCTGGTAATCCATCTCCCCCATTTTTATATTTCCTGAGGGCATGTTGAGGTTCTCCGAGCTTATAACATTCCCGATCTGTTCGATGGTCATGTTGTAGGCATCCAGTTTTTTGGGGTCGGCATCCACATATACAATACGTTTGGGCGCCCCCATGGTAGAAACAGATCCTACCCCTTCTATACGGTTCAGCGGGTTGATAATCTTCTCTTCAAGTAGCTTTTCAAGGCCCGGATAGCTTTCTTTTGCAGTAACAGCAAAAAAGAGAATGGGCATCATATTGGTGTTAAACTTGAAGATTACCGGACGATCAGCACCTTCGGGCAGATTGTCGTAAATGCGATCCATCACATCGCGCACCTCATTGGTTGCCGCATCCAGATCGGCACCCCAGCTGAATTCAATGGTAACTACCGATAGGTTGTCGGTGGAACTTGAGGTTACCTCCTTCACCTTATCAACCGTATTCAGGGCATCTTCAAGCCTTTTGGTGATGTTGGTTTCGATATCGGCGGCATTTCCACCCGCATAGGTGGTCATCACCGAAAGGAATGGCGGGTCAATCTCCGGATACAGGTCAATGGGTATCCTGCTTATCGAGTAAAGCCCCATCACGATCACTGCCGTAAAGATCATGAATGTGGTAATGGGCTTGTTTACCGCGGATTTATATATGCTCATAATTCTCTTGTTTTTAAGGTTTCGGCGTCCGGCCTATTCGTTATCTATTTTTACCCGCGTTCCTTCAAGAAGCCTCGACTGTCCGCTGACTACAATCAGATCGCCTTCCTTCAGGTCGGGCGATACTACTTCGATCAGGTCGTCGTAACGCTTTCCAATGGTTACAGGAATCCTTCTGGCCACGTTGTCTTTTTCGATAAAGAGGTATCGGCTGTTTGATCCCTGCATCTTAAGCACCGCAATGGCTGGAATCAGCAGTGCCTTCTCTTTGTCAAGATCGAGGGTTACCCTGCTGAACATACCCGGACGAAGCATTCCGCCCGTATTGGGAACAGTTACTTCTACATTGAAGGTCCGGCTGGCAGGATCAATGGTGGGATAAACACTAAACACGGTTCCTTTGAATTTCTGGCCGGGATAAATATCTATGGCAATTGAAACCTCCATCCCTTTGCGGATCATCGGAAAGTACTTTTCGGAGATGGGTACCAGCATTTTCAGCCTGTCAATCTGAACCAGCGAGACAATGGCGGCTTTTCCGACTGTGGCAACAGGCGCTCCCGAGTACATTTCGCCTGCTTCAAAATATTTTCCTGAGATAACGCCACTGAACGGCGCTCTTAGCTGGGTATTCTCGCGCAGAAACTTAACATTGGCCCGCGTTACATCCAGCTGAGCTTTCAGCTGATCGTACTGCTGCTGGGCAACACTGCCCACCTTTCTCAGTGTATCCAGACGTTTGAAATCAACTTCAAGGGTCTGCAATTGAATTTCAGCCTGTTGCAGTTGCGTGCGATCCATCTGAACAATCAGATCTCCTGTGTTTACCCGGTTGCCTACCTCAACCTTAATGGCATCGATGCGACCGGGAGCAGCCGGAGCCATATGAATTTCTTCAGAGGCCAGTAATGTGGCAGTGTATTCAACGGATCGTGCAACTTCACGTTCATGCAACTGCGCAACACGCACAACCTCAGCTTTTTCGGCTGCGCCTTCCTTTTCTGCTTTTTTGTCACCTTTGCCTGACGAGCATGCCGCAGCAATGACAGACAGTAATACAATACCGGTTTTCAGTGTAGTATTCATAGTTTTATAA
>LUZO01000187.1 GCA_001603685.1 Bacteroidales bacterium Bact_23 | reverse complement strand
TATTAAAACTGTGGTATCTATTTATTCTGTTACTTTGTGCCGATTTTTGACATCAGATATAAATAAACATTCATCAATATGATTAAAAACCTGGTTATTGTAGAGTCTCCTGCGAAAGCAAAAACCATAGAGGGATTTCTGGGGAAGGATTTTACGGTTAAGTCGAGTTTCGGGCATGTGCGCGACCTTTCAAAGAAGCAGTTGGGGGTGGATATTGAGCATGATTTTATTCCGGATTATGAAATTTCAGGCGATAAGATAAAGGTTGTAAAGGAGCTGAAGGAGCTTGCCTCAAAAGCTGAAGTTGTATGGCTGGCCTCCGATGAAGACCGCGAAGGAGAGGCCATTTCGTGGCATCTGACCGAAGCGCTTGAACTTGATAAGTCAAAAATCCGCCGCATTGTTTTTCATGAGATTACAAAGAATGCCATCACCAATGCCATTCAGAATCCGCGCGGAATCGACAAAAATCTGGTAGATGCCCAGCAGGCCCGCAGGGTTCTCGACCGACTGGTCGGTTTTGAGATATCTCCCGTGCTGTGGAAAAAGGTGAAGCCCGCCCTTTCTGCCGGAAGGGTTCAATCGGTGGCCGTCAGGCTCATCGTGGAGAAAGAAGAGGAGATAAAAGCATTTAAGAGCGCCTATAATTACCGCGTTACCGCTATATTCACCATCCCCGGCGAAGATAACCAGCCGAAAATTACAGCCGAACTTACCCGCCGTTTTCAGGAGAAACCGGAAGCGCTGAAATTTCTGAATAACTGTATTGAGGCAACCTATAAGGTATCGGATACCGAAACCAAACCCGCGAAGAAATCGCCGGTACCTCCGTTTACCACCTCCACACTGCAGCAGGAGGCCGGCCGGAAGCTTGGCTTCTCGGTGGCAAAAACCATGATGGTTGCTCAGCAACTGTACGAGGCAGGAAAGATTACCTACATGCGTACCGACTCGGTGAACCTTTCGTCGCTCGCCCTGGAGATGGCCAAAAAGGAGATTACCGCCCTCTACGGTGAAAAATATGTGAAGACCAGGCAGTATGCCACCAAAACCAAAGGCGCCCAGGAGGCTCACGAGGCCATCAGGCCCACCTATATGGAAAACCGCGAGGTTCCGGGTGATGCTTCTCAGAAGAAACTCTACGACCTGATCTGGAAAAGAACCATTGCCTCGCAAATGGCCGACGCCGAACTCGAAAGGACCACCATTACCATTGATATCTCAAATTCAAAGGAGAAATTCCTGGCAAAAGGCGAGGTCATCAAATTCGACGGATTCCTGAAGGTTTATATGGAATCAACCGATGATGAGCTGCAGGATACCGACGAGGCCATGCTGCCGCCGGTAAAGGCTGGCCAGGACCTGAATCTGGCGGAGATGCTGGCTACCCAGAAATTCTCGCATCAGCCGCCGCGCTACAGCGAAGCCAGTCTGGTGAAGAAGATGGAAGAGCTGGGAATCGGCCGCCCTTCAACCTATGCGCCCACCATTTCAACCATTCAGAAGAGGGAGTATGTTGTAAAAGATGATAAACCGGGCATTCAGCGGAATTATGACCTGCTGAAACTGAAGAATAAAAAAATTACAGAAACGGTAAAAACAGAGAATTACGGACAGGAAAAAGGCAAATTGTTTCCCACTGATATCGGGACACTGGTTACCGCCTTCCTGGTTCAGAATTTCGAAAATATTTTTGACTACAACTTTACCGCAAATGTGGAAAAGGAGTTCGACGAGATTGCTCAGGGGCAGAAAGTCTGGAACCAGATGATCAGGGAATTCTACTATCCGTTTGCAAAACAGGTGAAGGAAACCCTCCAGAAATCGGATAAGGTAAAGGGTGAACGCCTGCTTGGGGTGGATGCGGCTTCCGGAAAGAATATTTATGTGAAAATTGGCCGGTTTGGCCCGATTGCCCAGATCGGAGAAGCCGAAGATGAGGAGAAACCCCGTTTTGCCAGCCTGAAAAAAGGGCAAAGCATCGAATCGATAACCCTGGAAGAGGTGCTCAAGCTGTTTGATTACCCCCGCAGCATAGGTGAGTACGAAGGCGCTGAACTTACGGTTGCCATCGGCCGTTTCGGCCCCTATGTGAAACACGGTTCAGCCTTTTATTCGCTTGCAAAATCCGATGATCCTGCAACCATTGAACAGGATCGAGCCATCGAACTGATTGAAGAGAAACGCAAAAAGGAACGCGAAAGGGTGATCAGGGTATTTGAGGAGGATGCTGAAGTGCAGGTGCTCAACGGTCGCTATGGCCCGTACATCGCCATCGGCAAATCGAACTACCGGATACCCAAAGGAACCGATCCCGCTTCGCTTACCCTTGAACAGTGCCGGGAAATTGCGAAAAAGTCGGATGAAGCGCCGAAAAAAGCGGCAAAACCGAAAACCCGGAAGAAATAGGCTGACAAAGCTATTTGTCGGGATAACCGGGGGTTGCAAAATGCATGGCAGGTATTTTTTCAACCTGTCCCGCTGATTTGGTAAATCCGGAGAAAAATTATAGGTTTGGGCTTTCAAAAACCACCGATTATCTATGGATATCTCCATCTATTTTGATCCCTTGTCCGATGATTTGTTTGATGAGGATGGTACTGTTTCGCGCCCGCGCCTTGGCCATCAATTGCTGGCTTATCGCGAAAACACTGACTTTCCGGAGGTTACCGGCGTTGACATCGCCATAATCGGGGTGAACGAAGACCGCGCCGCAGTTGCAAACGAAGGCTCCGCTGCCGCCGCCGATGAAGTCAGGAAACAGCTTTACCGTCTTTATCCCGGAGCATGGACCTCACGAATTGCCGACCTGGGCAATATCCGCCAGGGATTTACCATCGAAGACACCTATTTTGCACTTTCGTCAACGGTGGCCCATCTGGTGGGGAATAAAATCCTGCCGGTCATCATCGGCGGAGGCCAGGATCTCACTTATGCCATGTATAAAGGTTACGAGCAACTGGAGCAAATCATCAATATGGCTGTTGTGGATCCGGTTTTTGATCTGGGCGAAAATCAGTCGGAACTGAATTCGCAAACCTACCTCAGCCGCATCATCATGCAGAAGCCCAACTACCTGTTCAATTACACGAACCTGGGCTATCAGACTTATTTTGTTGATCAGACGGCGCTCGATCTGATGAGAAAGCTGCTTTTCGACAGCTACCGGCTGGGTGCGCTTACCGCCGATATGAAAGAAGCGGAACCGCTGGTGCGCAATGCCGATATGCTCTCGTTCGATATAGGCGCCATCCGGGCTTCCGATGCTCCCGGAAATGCAAATGCCGGCCCCAACGGCTTTACCGGTGATCAGGCCTGCCAGATTGTGCGCTATGCTGCCATGAGCGACAAACTCTCATCCATCGGCTTTTTTGAATACAACCCGTCATTCGACCGCCGCGGAATCACCGCACAGTTGCTGGCGCAGATGGTGTGGTATGTATTTGAGGGCTTCAATGTCAGAAAAAAGGAGTATCCGTCGCGGACAAACGATTCGTTTATCTTTTACACCGTTCCGGTGAGCGATTTCAGCGACGGCGTTGTGTTTATGAAAAGCCGCAAGAGCGACCGCTGGTGGATGGAGGTCATTACCGGAAACGACAATAAACAGAAATACGCAAACCACTATATTGTTCCGTGTTCGTATAGGGATTACGAAACGGCCTGCAACAACGAGATTCCCGACCGCTGGTGGCAGGTGTATCAGAAGCTGATGTAGGGTCAGATGGCGGAACGCCCATCCGCTTAACGGCGGAGATGCGGGGCCGGCTCAAAGGCTTCGGTTACTGAATTCCGAGCGACATGACCAGCAATTCGGCGATGTCGTAGTTCTTTACCTCTTCTTCCTTGTTTTTAAACTTGATTCCGTCGGTAAGCATCGTCATGCAGAAGGGACATGCGGTGGCTACGATATCGGCGCCGGTAGCCAGGGCCTCTTCGGTGCGTTCTGTGCTAACCTCTTTCTTTCCGGGTTCGGCCTCCTTGAACATCTGTGCGCCTCCCGCACCACAGCAGAAAGCCTTGCTTCTGTTCCGCGGCATTTCGGTGGTTTTCGACTGCAAAGCGGCAATCACTTCGCGCGACGACTCATATTCGCCGTTGCCCCGCCCCAGGTAACAGGGGTCGTGGTAAACAATGGTATTGTTGCTGAATATCTTCGGATCGGCCTTTATCTTTCCTTCCTCCACAAGCTGCTTCAGGAACTGCGAGTGGTGCGTTACCTCGTACCGGCCGCCGAGATCGGGGTATTCGTTTTTGAAGATGTTGAAACAGTGGGGGCAGCAGGTGATGATCTTCGTAACTTCATACGCCTTAAAGGTTTCAATCACCGTGAGCGCCTGCATCTGAAAGGTCATCTCGTCGCCGGCCCTGCGTGCGGGATCACCGTTGCAGGTCTCCTCCTTTCCAAGAACGGCATAGCTGACTCCTGCGTGGTGCAGCAGTTTGACAAAGGCACGGGTAACTTTCTGATATCGCTCATCGAAAGCTCCGGCGCAGCCAACCCAGAACAGGTATTCGGGCTTTTCGCCACGGGCTGCTGCCTCAGCCATCACAGGTACTTGTATATTGCTCATTTCTCTGTTTTTTCTGTTCGTAAATTCCGGTTTTTAAAGCAGCTCAGCCCATTTCATCCTGTCTTCGGACGAATACTGCCAGGGAGCGCCGTTGTTCTGGATGTTCTGCAGCATGGTTGCCAGTGGCGGGGGAACGGCCGCCTCTTCCATTACCAGGTAACGCCTCATATCGATAATCAGGGTGGGATGGTTGATGTTGATGGGGCACTCGCGGGCGCAGGCATTGCAGGTGGTGCAGGCCCACAGTTCCTCTTCGCTGATGTAATCGCGCACCAAAGATTTGCCGTCGTCATAGCTGCCATCCTTTACCAGCCCGGGGCCTTTCTCCTTCATTCTCGCCCTGAGGTCAACAAATATCTTGCGGGGCGAGAGTTTTTTGCCCGTAATATTTGCCGGACAAACGGAAGTGCAGCGGCCGCATTCGGTACAGGCAAGCGAATCCAGATAGTTCTTCCAGGTAACATCTTCAACATCCTTTACGCCGAAGCGGGATGGCGCGGCGGCACCTTCGGGAGCGGCCGCAAAAGCGGTATCGGGGTTCATCATCAGCTTTACCTCATTGGTAACGCTTTCCATATTCGGCAGCTGGCCAAGCGGCTCCAGCCGGCTCAGCAGCACATTCGGAATGGAGGTAAATACATGAAAATGCTTGGAGTAGGGAAGAATGTTGGCAAAAATAAAAATCAGCAGTATGTGCGACCACCAGCTTATCTCGTGCAGCACATACAGATCCCTGCCTTCGCCGAAAAGAACGGGGGCGAGCTTTGCGCTTACCGGATAGAATCCTGCATATCCTTCAGGATGCATTTGGACATAACTGAGGTTGATTCCGGCAAGGGAGACCATCAGCAGCAGAATGATACCGAGGGCGATCAGCGCATCGAGTTTCGATTTCTTCTGCATTTCGATGCCGTAGAACCTGCCGATGTGCATAAACAGCCTGCGGATCAGGAATATCACGATGGAAATCAGCACCACATAGGCCATAATATCGCCTGAGGCCATCACAAAATCGTAAAACCAGCCGGTTGCCGACATGCTGCGGTGCAACCCGAAAACGCCGTCAATCACCATCTCGATGCTGCCCAGGGTAATAACCATAAAACCCCAGAATACCAGCGCATGTGCCAATCCCGGCCCGGGAAACCTGAAAATACGCGACTGGGCGATGGCAACTTTCAGGGTTACCTTTATGCGCTTGCCCCAGTCGTTGAGCGGGAAGGGTTTGGTAAGCCTGAAGAAGCTGAAAATCCGGCGCATGGTGTAGGCAAACACGCCAAGCGTTGTCAGTAGCGCCAGGATAAATATGATTTGCTTTGCCATATAAAATATTTTTATGGTGAAAAGTCCATGCAAGATATGAAATAGTTCAGCAGGAATTTAAGGCGTACCGCTATTTTTACTGTATCTAAATACCTGAATGTATGGGGAGCCGGGAAAAGGGTGGGATAATGGTCATGAACAGTTCCATCGGGGCAGCCTTATTTTTTGCAAGTGATAAGGCCGCTCCCCGGAGCCAGAGTTTATATCGGTTGAATTGTTTCATCCGTAATGCCGCTGCTTCGGAGCTGTTTTCCCGTAATTCAACATCTTCCTGATCTCACTTTCAACTGAATAAATCTGAAAAAAACCATTAAAAATTTTGCATTTATAAAAAATGCTTTATTTTTGGCCGCAACAAGCAGATGATTATGTATCGGATACCTCATTTCCGGCTTACTTCCAAAACCATCTTCCGCAACATCAAAAACCGGGACGAATACCTTATTATATATACCCAACCCGTCAGGTAACTGACGCCCCTCTTTTTCAATATTTTTTCAATTTTTAATTTTCAATTGTCATGGAATTACCATTTGCAGAATCGTATAAAATAAAAATGGTGGAGCCTATCCGCCGCAGCACCCGCGAAGAACGCGAACAGTGGATTAAGGAAGCCAACTACAATCTATTCAAGCTGAAAAGTGATCAGGTATTTATCGACCTGCTTACCGATTCGGGAACCGGCGCCATGAGCGACCGGCAGTGGAGCGAAATGATGCTGGGCGACGAGAGTTATGCCGGCGCTTCCTCATACTTCAAAATGAAAAATACCATTAAGGAGATCCTGGGTTTCGACCATTTCCTGCCGACCCACCAGGGAAGGGCTGCCGAAAATGTCCTTTTCTCGGTACTGGTTAAGGCCGGTGATGTTGTTCCGGGAAACTCCCACTTCGATACCACCAAGGGACATATTGAATACCGCAAGGCAACCGCCATCGACTGCACCATCGATGAGGCTTTCGATACCACAGTCGAACACCCCTTCAAAGGCAACATCGACCTGAATAAACTGGAAAAAATCCTGAAGGATACACCCCAGGAAAAGATTCCCTTTGTGGTGGTTACACTTACCAACAACTCATCGGGCGGGCAGCCCGTTTCGATGGAGAACATCAAAGCCGTACGGAAACTTGCCGATAAATACGGCGCCAAACTGATGTTCGATTCGGCCCGATTCGCTGAAAACGCTTATTTCATCAAGAAACGCGAACCCGGCTATGCCGATAAAACCATCCGCGAAATTGTTCTGGAAATGTTCAGCCATGCCGATTCCATGACCATGAGCAGTAAAAAGGACGCCATTGTGAATATCGGCGGATTTACGGCCATGCGGAGTAAAGAGCTGTATGACAAGGCTTCCGTTTTCAACATTATGTACGAAGGCTATCTTACCTACGGCGGACTTTCGGGCAGGGATATGAATGCACTGGCACAGGGCCTGCGCGAAGGCACCGAGTACGATTATCTGGATACCCGCATCAGCCAGGTGGCCTACCTCGGACAGAAGCTGGCAGAATACGGCGTTCCCGTTCAGCATCCGTTTGGCGGCCATGCCATCTTTGTGGATGCCAAGCGCTTTTTGTCGCATCTGCCGAAAGAGCAGTTCCAGGCGCAGACACTGGCCGTTGAGCTTTATATTGAGGCCGGTATTCGTGGCGTGGAGATCGGAGCGCTGCTTGCCGACCGCGACCCGGTAACCAGGGAAAACCGCTATCCGGATCTTGAACTGCTGAGGCTGGCCATCCCGCGCAGGGTATATACCAACAACCATATGGATTATATCGCCGCTGCCCTGGCCAATGTGTACGAACGCCGCCACAGCATTGTAAAAGGACTGAAAATTGTAAACGAAGCCCCCATTATGCGCCACTTTACCGTGGATCTTGCTAAGGTGTAAGGCTTCAGCCATAAGCAGAAACCGGCTGCCGGAACCCTTGCCCGCAGCCGGTTTTTCATTCAATAAAAATCGCACTGCAGTATTGCAAAATCTGAAAATTTTGTATCTTTGCAGTCCTAATTAAAGACACTATTGTAGCGGTTCGCTACAAGGGCCTATAGCTCAGTCGGTTAGAGCACCTGACTCATAATCAGGTGGTCCCTGGTTCAAGTCCAGGTGGGCCCACAAAAAGCCACGGATTCCGGTCTGTGGCTTTTTTGTTTTTATGGGCTTGCTGAACCTATATATCCAATTGTATTTCTATGAGAACCCTGAATTTCGTTGTCATTCAAATATCCCACTGAATAATCCGGACTAAAGTATGTGCTGGTCTAACCTCTTTGGACAACCTTCTTTACAAATATAATTGTTATTGGTTAGACGAGGGGGGTCTGGGGGGGAGACTAACAACTTCCCTGATCGGAGTTGATAATTTCAGGCTTGTGATAACTTCACTATCCGACATTGAAAAAGATCTGTTCCTATCTTTCTTCCTTGTTCTATCATGCGGGAATGAATATTTCTTTCAAAATCCAGGTGAAAGTCTTGTACATTTCAAAAAAAATTCGTAATTTGGTTATCCCGTCTTACCAGAGAATCTTCCTGTTGTTTTAGGTTAGACGACATAAATTCAGAAAGATTCTCTTTTTTATCTATCTGAGCATCTGTT
>LUZO01000186.1 GCA_001603685.1 Bacteroidales bacterium Bact_23 | reverse complement strand
GCATGGACTTGAAAGACATTATGGCCATTGGCGGAAAACCCGGACTTTTCAAAATGGTCGCACAGGCAAAAAACGGGATTATTGTTGAATCACTGATTGACAAGAAACGGATTCAGGCATTCACCACAGATAAAATCAGCACGCTGGAAGAGATCAGTATCTTTACCGAAAGCGAAGACAAGCCGCTGAAAGAGATTTTCAAAAGCATTTTCGAAAAGCTTGAGGGTAAAGCGGCCCCCGATTTTAAAAACGACAGTTCAGGACTGAAGAAATTTTTTGGTGAAGTGCTGCCCGAATACGACAAGGAAAGGGTTTATGTTTCGCATATGCAGAAAGTTGTAGCATGGTATAACCTGCTGCAAAAAAACGAGCTCCTCGATTTTACTGAAACACCTGAAACAGAGGACTCCGGCGATAAACCCGGCACTGCTGAATAATCTGCAAGTCCGTAACATTTACGGACTTTTTTTTATCTTTACCTGCTGATTCATTTTTTATGAAAAAATACATTCTTGATCTTAAAGTCCGGTCGAACAGGCGCCTGAACCGTAACCACAACCTGCTTGAGCTGGGGTGCATCAATCCGTTGCCGCCTATGGTTCCCGGTCAGTTTGCCGAGGTTCGCGTTGACGGGTCTCAAACCACCTATCTGCGCCGCCCTTTTTCAATCCATCGGGTTGACCGGGCTGCCAACACCATGCACCTGCTGATAAAATCGGTGGGCGACGGCACCCGGAAACTGGCTGACCTTGAAGCCGGCGACTCCGTAAACATTATGCTGCCTCTGGGCAGTGGCTTTACCCTTACCCGCAACGCCCGCGTGTTACTGGTTGGCGGCGGATGCGGCGTTGCTCCCCTTTATTATCTGGCCGACCACCTTTTCAGGCAGGGCAACAAGGTGGATATCCTTATCGGAGGCAGATCGGCGGACGATATCCTGATGGCCGACGATTACAGGGCCTTCGGCACCGTTTATATCGCTACAGAAGATGGAACCCTGGGCGAAAAAGGAATGGTTACCGGCCATTCGGTGCTTAAAAACAAGGAATTATCCTATGATATGATATACTGCTGCGGGCCTGACGGTATGATGCGGGCCGTAGCCGGCATAGCCGAAGCACACGGTATCGAATGTGAAGTATCGCTCGAAAATACCATGGCCTGCGGTATTGGCGTATGCCTTTGCTGCGTGGTGGAAACGCACGAAGGCAACCAGTGCGTTTGCACACAGGGCCCGGTTTTCAACTCGAAACAACTCAAGGGTTGGACCGCTGAGGTGGAAACGGGATGTTCGCTCGACCAGTAAAACACAAAAACAACACGACTTTCCAATCAAAAAAAAGAATCAGAAAGTTAAAACCGCAAAACCGCTTCTCTCATGGCCAGCCTCGAAGTAAACATACACAATCTGAAACTTAAAAATCCGGTTCTTACGGCCTCCGGCACCTTTGGCTACGGCGAAGAATACGATGATTTCATTGATGTAAATGCCCTTGGCGGAATAATTGTCAAAGCTACCACTCCGGAGCACCGTGAAGGGAACCCCTACCCCCGCATGGCCGAAACGCCCATGGGAATGCTTAATGCCGTCGGCCTTCAGAACAAGGGGGTGGATTATTTTGTGGAACACATTTACCCAAGGCTGCTCAAATACAGCAACTATGTCATTGCCAATGTCTCAGGTTCAACCGTGGAGGGCTATGTAGAGGTTGCCGAAAAAATAAACCGTCTTGACCATATTCAGGCCATAGAGCTGAACATCTCCTGCCCGAATGTGAAGGAGGGCGGCATGGCATTCGGAACCAGCTGCCCCTCGGCCACCGCAGTGACCAGAGCGGTAAGGGAAGTTTACGACAAAACACTGATTGTGAAACTCTCGCCCAATGTCACCCGCATCGAAGACATCGCTCTTGCGGTTGAAGAAGCCGGAGCCGACGCCATTTCGCTGATCAACACCCTTCTGGGAATGGCCATCAACGCCGAAACCAGGCGGCCGGTGCTTTCAACCGTTACCGGCGGCCTGTCAGGGCCTGCCGTTAAACCGGTTGCACTGCGCATGGTGTGGCAGGTGGCAAAGGCTGTAAAGGTACCTGTAATCGGCATTGGTGGCATTACCACCGCAGCCGATGCCATTGAGTTTATGCTCGCTGGAGCCTCCGCCATTCAGGTGGGAACCGCCAACTTTATCGATCCACAGGCAAGCGTTAAAATTCTGGCCGGGATTGAAGAGTACCTGTACCGCCATAATATTTCGGATGTAAGGGAACTTACCGGCGGCCTGGTACTCTGATTCCGAAAATCTGAACTCTTCGTTTATGAATTCATTGCTTTTACCAGCGGAATAATTTCCGCTGCCACCTTCTGGTTGAATTCAAAAGCCAGCGACTGATGATTTACGGCATCCACAATGGTGCCGATAAAGCAAAGCCCGCCGGTCAGCAGATAGAGAATCCCCATCCCGACATGGTTGATAAGGAAACGGTGAATACCGGCCACACCGAGAAAGCCTACCAGGCAGGTAAGCAGAATCAGTTGCGGGTCTTTGCGGCGGGCGCGGTAAATGCTTGCAAATTGCTGTGCCTGCTGGTCGCTGAAATCCTTGATCAGCATTTGAATGTGGTTCAGTTCAACCCCTTGCAGTTCAGGGAGATGTACTAATGCGTTTGCCATTGGTTTTATGTTTTAGGGTTAATAAGGTTATGATGGTTATTGATTGTGATTCAGGATCAAGGCTTCCAAACCGTTTTCACTATGAATGTGCGACAGGCTTCCGGAGTACGGATACAATTCTCCAGGCCAGCACCACAACCGCAAAAATGCCAAGCGGGTGGGCATGAAACGACTGCACGATTTCGCCTCTTGCAAGCCAGGCAATGGAATGTCCCAGCCCGCAACCCGGACAAAAGCCCAGCCCCGACAAACGCAACGGACAAAAACTCATATGCGTATCCGTCTGCGACATCAACGCCATAAGCAAGAGCCCGGCAAGCCAGATAAATGCCTCACACTTTGCCCATAAATAGAGAAAACAGCGCCTGATTGTCATTTCTGCCATCCATTTATATCACAAAAATATGAATCCCAGCCCATCATCCGCAAACCATATCCGGTAAACAGCGAAATTGGCAGGGTAAACCCTCAAAATAAAAGGGCAAACGGCAAAATGCCGGTCAGTTCAGCAATCAGGGAGTTATCTGCCCTTAAAGATTTTTATCCGGATACATATCATTCCACCGTTCAGGCTGGTTTTTCAGTTTTTTATTGAACCAGGCCATAATGGTGTGGTGCCATTCAATCCGCTTTTTATAGTCAAACACCTGATGGTCAACGCCATTCACCAGCACCATCTCCACATCCTTACCCAGGATTTTCAGAGCGGCATAGAACTGCAGGCTTTCGCCAACCGGCACATTTGTGTCGTCGGTCCCGTGCAGCAGCAGAATGGAGTTCCTGAATTTATCGGCATTGAACAGCGGGCTTCTGTCCACATAAATATCGCGGCGGTTCCACGGGTAGCTGCCGCGGGTTGCGCCGGCGCTGTACGAGTAACCCCAGTACCCCTCGCCCCAGTAGCTTGTAATATCACTGATGCCGGCATGGGCAATGGCCGTTTTGAAAAGGCCGGTTCGTGTCTGAAGCAGCATGGTGGTATAACCGCCGTATGAAGCACCTATGCAGCCCACATTTTCAGCATCGGCCGAAGGGTGCGCCTTCAGGAACTTCTCCGTTCCTTCGATGATGTCGTCAATGGCATCGCGGCCCCAGCCATTTACATGCAGGGCTGAGAAATCCTGGCCAAAGCCGGTAGCTCCGCTGGGCTGCAGCACATACACGATATAGCCGTCAGCCGCCCAGATATTCTTCGGATAGCGCCCGCCAAAAGCGCGGTCGGTAGGGGTTGTACCGCCGTAAAAGTTTACAATAACCGGATATTTCTTCGATGCATCATATTCCAACGGATAATAAATCCTACCATAAATAGTTGTACCGCTGCTATTTACAAAGTTCCACTCTTCAGTTTTTCCAAACTCCACCTCCTTAAACTGCTTCTCTTTCGGATACATCAGCAGGGTTGACTTTCCGGTTTTGAGATCAAGGGCATAGAATTTCTGAGGCGTGCTGATGCTGCTTCCCGTATAAACCGCCAGTGGCTTATTAGCAGCAATATCCAGCGATTCAACCACCTCCACCGGAACATCAATCCGGGTAAAACTCCGCTTCTTCGGGTCGAGTTTATACAGATTCACATAGTCGCGTTCCACCACGGTCATATAGATCATTCCATCCTTTGCCCAGACAGCGCGGTTGATGGCAGGATCGAAATCGCGGGTCAGCGCTTCGGCTTTTCTGTCCTTCAGGTTGAAAAGGTAAAGCTGACGGTCGCTCACATTTGGCGTTCTTCCCTCGCTCACCTTCACCCCAAGGTTACCGAATGTCTCCGGGCTGCCCGACACCAACAACTGCGTTCCATCGGGAGAATACTGGCAGTAGCCTCCATACGGTTTACCCTTCCAGAGCGTATCGAGGCGCTGGGTGCGGATATCCATCTCATACAAATCCTGTTTGGAGAATGGAATTTCAGAATAATCGGTTTTTGAAACCGAAAACAGAATTTTGGCACCGTCGGGGCTGATATCCTGCAGCGATGCAGACTGGCTGCCGGCCGTCAACCGGCGTACAAGTCCCGTTTTCAGATCATAGGCAAAAAGATGGCTGCGGTTGCGGGTTCCCGGAATGCGGTCTTCGTTGGTAAACACACGCTTCAGCTCGCCGGTCTTTGCCGCCTCGTCGGATTTTGTGAAAATAAAATAGCTTTCATCCGGCGACCAGACGATTCTGCCCGGCGATTCCAGGCCGGAAACCACCAGGGTCTCGTTTCCGCTTTGCACATCATAAATATAGACTTCGGTAGTTTCATCCTTCTTTACCTGATACGAAAAGCGGTCGGTTGACGGCAGCCATGAAGCGTAAAGGCCGGAATTGCGCAGCGAGATGATGTTTTTCTTTAGCTCCGTATCGTAAATCCGCAGGTGGCTTTGGGTTTTGCCGCTTTCGGGCAGGACTTCCGATACCTGGATCAGCAGGTATCTGCCCGAAGGTGACAGTCCGGCGCCCGACACCGATTCACCCTCAAGGATATCGTTTATGGTGACGGTCCGTAGTCCGCTCAGCCCCCACGAGAGTACGCCTTCGCTCTCTTTGGCGGGGGCGATGTCGGCCGCCAGCCGAAGGGTATCGCTCATGGCAAGCAGTTTCAGCAACACCTGATGGTTGCCGTTGTCAACCGTCAAATCAACCTTCACAGGCATTTCCGACGGTTTTCCCTGCGTTTTCACTTTTTTCCCATCCAGATAAAGCTCGTAAATGGCATTTGAAGCAATGGTCATGGTGGCTTTGGTCCAGCGGTCGCTTTTCAGAAAGCCTGCAAACTGCACCAGGCTGTTTTTGCTTTTTATGCCCGGGACTATGGTATCGGCGCCGGTTTTCAGCACCTCCCACTGCTCAATCCCGGTTTGGGGCAAACGCGACGATTCGAGCAGCGAGGCGAAATCGAACTCCTTGCCATCAACCGAAGGAGTTTCCGAAAACGCCGGAAGAACCAACTCGCTGACAGGCGAAATTTTCCAGGAGTCGCAGATTACCCGCTCCTGTGCCGATACCAGCCCCGACGACAGAGCCAGCAGAAGCATTGCACTGAATATTTTTTTCATGAAAATTGAATTTTGATGAGATTTTAAAATTTCAAGTCCGAAAGTTACAATAAAAACCGGAGCGGCAAAGCAAAACGCTGCCGGATGCCGCTACCGGCAATATTTCAGATATTCATGCGGCTACCGGCTGAACAGCAGATCGTAATCGCGTTTCATGCCGGCCTGCCAGTAGTTTTCCGGAATTACCTTCCAGTTGTTGAGCGATACCGGCGTAACGGTTCCGTCTTTTTCGAACCATTTTACCATATAGTACCGCAAATCCTTGTCCGTAGCGTTGATCACCCGGCCAGTCAACTCCTCCTGCGGAATTCCGGCGCCGTTTGTCAGATGGCCGCCACCGCCGTTGCCGCGGTACGAATTTACGGCGGCCCGGTAGGTGGCCTGGAGATCGAAGGGTTTTCCGTTCGAAAAGCCGGAAATGGCCACTCGTTGACCGGCAGGTTTGGTAACATCCACGGTGTAATCAATGCCGGCCGCCGACTCATAATTGTAGTACCGCTCCTCAAGTTCGGGCTGGCGCGAACGCTCCGAATACTTTATGCTCCCCTCATCGTCGTAACTGAATTTAAGCAAATGGTCGGTTTCGTCACGCATCTGATTGAACCAGTTTGCATAGGAATATTCCAGATAATCCCTGATCTCCCTGCCCGAAAGTGTCATGGTATATAACTGATTCTCATAGCTGTACAGATCAAACATATCCTTCACATAAACGGTGCCCTTTTCAATTTTTGCATTTGAAGAGAGCGGAGCCGAGAAGGAAATATCCGCTCCGGTAAGGCTCAGCTGAATGGTGTGCACCAGATCGACAAACTTCGATGGCCCGAAAATGGCATCGCGTGACGAAATGGTCTCGGTGAATTCCGCAATGGGACGGTTAACATATCTTTTTACCTCTTCCAGGTTTCCGGCAAATTTTTCCATAAATGCGGAATCGGGCGGATAATTCCTCATATCAACCAGTTCGCCTTTAATGGATTCCGTCTCAAATTTCCCAGACTTTCCGCGCTGAAGCAGAATATCGGCAACGGCGACATTTCTGGCGCCGGCTGTAGTTCCCAGAACCAGCACCTCACTGCCATTACTGTCGCGGACGGTAAAATTCCAGCCGTGATGATCGTGCCCGACGAACACCACATCAAAACCGGGTACCCGCTCAGCCACCAGTTGCGAGGCATTCTCATTTTCAGGGGTGTTCTCGTTTTCACCGCCATAGGTAAAATCAACGCCGGCATGGAAAAGCCCGATAAGCAGATCGGGGTTCTCCCTCTCCTTAATGATTTTCACCCATTTTGATGCGGATTCAATCATATCCTCAAATGCAATCCCGGCATAGAGCCTTTTGGGCAGCCATTTCGGGATGGCGGGAGTGATAAGCCCAAGCACCGCTATGGTAGCCCCTCCCCTTTTAATGATGTGGTAAGGCCTGAAATAGGGATCTCCGCTTCCGGCATGGGTGGCATTGGCCGCCAGCCACGGAAAATGGAGCGATTCCCCGAATCTGTCATAGACATCATGCCCCGTTTCAATATCGTGGTTCCCGACTGATCCGGCATCGTAACCCATGTAATTCATCACTTCAGCGTACAGATGGGTTGAATCGGTCTTCTCGAAATTGTAATAATAAACCACCGGCGTACCCTGAAGAATATCGCCGTTATCGAGCAGAATAACCTCCTGCCCCGCATCCGAGCGCTGTTCGCGCACATAGCTCATTACCCGCGCCAGCGAAGCGTTCAGCGGACGCTCCGTAATCAGATTATAAGGGTATATGGCGCCATGAACATCGGAAGTTTCTATGATCTTAAGCTTAAGCGACTGTGAATAAGCAAAATGTAGTACGACAAAAAGAAATGTAAAACCAAAAAGGAAGGATTTTTTCATCACCCGATATTTCATTTGTATTGCAAAGATAACCACTGGCAATTTTAATGCCTGAATAATCAACACTCTTTTTTCAGGAAAGTTCCGGAAAATTATCAGGTAAATCAGGGATTCCGTTATCTTTTTACACCGGTTTTTCTTCCGCATTAACCATTTGCTCCTTATATTTGAAGGCTGTTTGCCACCAACCGGAAAAAATCAGAAATCTGTTAACCTAACCTATACCATTATGCGAAAGATAGCTGCGATAATCTTAATTGCAATTCTTCCCTTTTTTGTGCCGGCTCAGGTAACCACCGCAGATTATGCGCGCGCCGAGAGTTTCCTGCAACGCAACCTCGAAAAGCACCTCTACAACAGTTGGGTGGAGCCATCGTGGGAGAAAGATGGCAACGCCTTCATCTATAGCGTTACAACCCGCAATGGCAGGGAATATTTTATGATAAATCCCGCTCAAAAGTTAAAAACACCGGCATTCGACCATCAAAAGCTTGCAGCCCTGCTGAACGAAAAACTGAACGACACCCTCAACCCTTTCAGGCTGCCGCTGACCAACCCGGAGATTGCGGGCAGGAACCTGATTTCGTTCGGTGCCAAAGGGAAACAATGGATTTTTAACACAAAAGAGAATATCCTGACCGAAAAAAAGGCAGATCCGGAGTTGGATAAAAAGGAGTCGCTCTCGCCCGATAAGAAGTGGATTGCAAAGATTGACGGCGGCAATATTTTTCTGAAAGAAAAGGAAAACGGTACGGAACACCGCCTTACCGGTGACGGTACGCCTGAAAACGGCTATGGCTACAATCTGGATTGGTACGCCACAAAAAACGACAGCAAGGGTGAACAGAACGACTACTCCATTGAGGTTTACTGGAGCCGCGATTCGAAACATCTGATCGTTCCGAGGTTCGACCGGCGCAATGCCCGCCGGCTGCTGTTATATAAAGTGGATGTGGAAGGCTATCAGTCTGAAATTGTTTCGTACGAACGCGGGCTTGCCGGCGATTCCATTGTCCCGATGGTTGAGTTTTATGTGTTTGATGTTGACGGAAAGCAGGGAAAGAAGATAAATCTGCCGCCCAATCCCGCTTTTCTCGGAACCGGTTTCTACACCTTCGAAGGCAATCCGAACGCCTATTTTGTCAAATATCACCGGGGCTACAAAACCCGGGAACTGTTCGAAATTGATTACCGGACAGGCAATGCCCGCCACATCCTTACCGAAAACTATCCGAAAACCTTTGTCGACATATACACCGAAAGCCTGGAAGTGCTGTACGACACCGATGAATTCATCTGGCGGTCGGAGCAGGACGGATGGAGCCATCTGTACAGATATTCCCTTTCGACCGGCAAATTGAAAAACCAGATCACTTCCGGAAATTTCTATGTTTACGGCATTGAGCATATCGATAAAAAGAGCGGCACCCTCTGGTTTATGGCCGGCGGTGCTGACCCGGAACGGGATCCGTATCAGAAATACCTCTACTCCATCAGCCTTAAAGGCGGAAACATGAAACTGCTCACTCCGCAGGAAGCCACACACGACATCAGGATATCGCCCGACAAAAAATTCTTTGTGGACAACTTCTCCTCGCATGCCGAACCGAACAGCGCCGTTGTATGCCGCATGAATGACGGAAAACAGGTAATGGAAGCCGAAAAAGCGGACATTGACGACCTGCTGAAAATGGGCTGGAAGCCCGCCGAACCGTTCAGTGTGCTTGCCGATGACGGTGAAACCATGCTTTACGGCCTGATCATCAAGCCGGCAAACTTCGATCCATCGAAGAAGTACCCGGTAATTGACGGCACCTACACGGGGCCGCACACCATCAGGGCGCCGAAGACCTTCTCGCGCAGCGTGCTGAACATGGACCTTTCACTGGCTGAGCTGGGTTTTGTCGTCGTCAATATCGACGGGCGCGGAACAGCCTACCGCTCAAAGAAATTCCACGATGTGTCGTATACACGGCTTGGCTACGGGCTTACCGACCATGTCTATGTCATCAAAAAGCTGGCGGAAACCCATCCCTATATGGATATCACCAGAGTGGGCATTTACGGACATTCCGCCGGCGGCTATGATGCCACCCGCGCACTGCTGCTTTTCCCTGATTTCTATAAGGTTGGCGTATCCTCGGCCGCCGACCACGACCACCGCATGGAAAAAATCTGGTGGCCGGAACTGTATCAGGGTTTCCCCGCCGATACTCAGTACCATAACCAGTCGAACATCACCAATGCGCATCTGCTGAAAGGCGACCTGCTGATCGTAACAGGCGATATGGACAACAATGTTAATCCTTCGGCAACATACAAACTTGCAGGAGAACTGACAAAGTCCAACAAGGATTTTGAAATGATAGTTCTGCCAAACGAAGATCACAGCACCTGCTACTGGAACAAATACTTCATCAGAAAACGCTGGGATTTCTTTGTAAAACACCTGATGGGAGCCGGTCACCCGAAGGAATATAAAATAAAGTAATACGAAGATAAAGCTGAAAAACAGATGGCTTTTTCTTCCGGCAAAATGGATTATTC
>LUZO01000185.1 GCA_001603685.1 Bacteroidales bacterium Bact_23 | reverse complement strand
CCTATATTAAGGATATACTCCAACCGCGAAATCTCATTATTACCCGAGAAAGACCGGATCCCCGAACCTGCTTTCAACAAGTTACTCATCATAAACAAAAACATTCACCATGAAAACAAAAAATTACTTTTTCATCACCCTGTTACTTCTATGCTTTGCCATGATTGCAAATGCCGCATCAGACGAGAACAGGGCACGCCGCTTAATGGATCAGACCAAAATCAGCGGATTTACGGAGAATAAAGGCCAGATAGCCGATGAAGGGGAAAGTGTTCTGTTTATCTACAAAAGCAGCGACCTCGACATTTTTATTACAAACTCCGGAATCAGCTATGTTTTCTCTTACGAAACCAGGCTTAACCAACCATCAGCCAGGGAATCTTCAGCAATTTTAAGTTCAGGAAGGCGAGCCACCGAAGTGCATTCCCACCGGACCGATATGGTGCTGAAAGACGCAACCATCAACAGAAACAACATCGTTAAAAAGGGAAAGCTCTCAAAATCGGAAAACATCTTTTACAATTCAAAGCATATCGAGGGAATCAGGAATATAAATACCTGGGAAGAGGTTACCATCAGAGAGGTTTACCCGGGCATTGACTGGGTTCTGTATGTGGATAAAACCAGCGGTTATGCCATGAAGTACGATTTTCTGGTAAAACCGGGTGGCAATCCGGCCGATATTAAAATGGTGTACGAAGGCGCTCAGGTATCGCTTGGGAACAACAATACCGAATTGAATATTGAAACCTCGTTAGGGACCATCCGCGAAGGCAGGCTTTTGTCGTACCAGAAAAGCAAACAGAACAGCATTGCCTCTTCTTATGCGCTGAACGGCAACGAAGTAAGTTTTAATATCCGGAAATACAACCCCAATGAGGCTCTGACCATTGACCCCCCGGTAATTATCTGGTCAACCAATTTTGGCGGAGCCAAGGATGATTACCTGTCTAACATGAAAGTTGATCAAAACGACAACCTTTACATTTATGGCGCTACACGCTCAGTAACCTTACCTGGAGCTATTGGCGGCAGTACAAATGCAGGTAAATACGATGTTTATGTTACAAAATTTAGCTCACCGGGTGAATTATTATGGACAGTATTTTTTGGAGGAGCCGGAAATGATGATGACACCGAGGGCGGTATTACATTGAGTAATAATGGAGATGAGGTGTATTTTTGCGGATCAACATCTTCAACGGATTTTCCAATACTTTTTGCAGAAGGAGCCTACAACCACAATACAATTGAGGGAGATAACGCCGGTTTTATTGTTAAAATAAATAATGAGGGCACCATGCTCTGGTCAACCTTCATTTGCGGTGATGGATGGGATTATCTTGAAGATATTACCACAGATCAGAATGATGATGTGTACATCATGGGCTTTACCTCCTCAACTGATTTCCCTATTGTTGCTTTAGAAGGTGCATTCAATCAGCCAACAAGCAAAGGAGGGATGAATGAAGGAATATTATTTAAGCTTGATGAAAATGATCAATTAGCCTGGTCAACATATTTTGGAGGAAGCTATACTGATCAGATGTTTGAAATAAAGACCGGCCCCGAGAACCATCTCTACATAGTTGGATATACCAGTTCGCAGGATTTTCCGATTGTTGAAAAAGAAGGCGCATATAATGGAGGGGCTTTTGCTGCCGGAGACTGGGATCAGGCTGTAATTATGGAATTTAATGAAGCCCGGAGCCTGATTTGGTCAACTTATTTTGGTGGAACAAGATTTGAAGTGGCCAGATCAATGACCTGGGATTCAGACAATAACCTTTATGTGGTTGGAGAAACAGAATCTGCAGATATGATAACGCTTGAAATGGAAGGAGCATATTTCAGCGGAAATCTGAATAATCCGGTAGCACCTTATTTAACTGATGCATTCATCACACGATTTAATGCAAATACCAAGGCTTTGGAATGGTCTACCTATTTTGGAGGCAGCAGAGCCGATCTTGCATCAGGAATTATTTTTGATGAACAAGGGAAAATGTGGGTATGCGGCGCCACCGATTCGCAAAACTTTCCGATTGTTGAACTGGAAGGTTCATTCAACATGAACAGCTTTGACCCGGATATAAGAATCATGTACTGGGCAATGTTTAGTGAGACGAAAGAATTAAATTGGTCAACCTTCTATGGAGGTGATGACTTTGGCTGGGCAACCGGTTTTGTTAATCGATCAGGCAGCCGTCTTTTACTCTTTACTCAGGCTGAAACCGATGCAGGAATGAGTTCCGGATTGATAGCCAACAATCCCCTGGCATATCAGCAGGGGAATGTCTCCAGCAATGATGTTGTGATCATCGAGTTTTATACCGATGAAGGTGTTGGAGTCACAGCAAAACCGGTCGATAACCGGCTTACGATTTATCCCAATCCGGCAAATTCGGGATATCTGAACATCAGATCATCCGAAGAGTTAAGCAATATCTTAATCATCAACACACTGGGACAGATTGTGCGCGATATAAATGTATCGGGCAATAATGTCCGGGTAAATATTGATGGATTGAATAACGGATTGTATATCCTCACCGCTAAAACCAAAAATGGCCTGATCAGCAAAAAGGTCAGAATCATCAGATAGGTTAGGGTTAATTAAAAATGGCAGGCTATGGATTGATTATGGCCTGCCATTTTTTTATCCTTTCTATTTTTTAAACCAGATGGAAAGCAACCGTATCTGTAAAAGGAAAAGCGTTGTTTCATCACAAAACCGTCCGGTTTTTCTGTGTCTTTACCTGAAAATCCAGCTTAATGGATGAATGTACGGACAAATTTCCGCAAAAACTTCCGCTTGTACATTTCACACAAATGTTGTAATTTTGCAAACGCAACCGGCCCCGTAGTTCAGCTGAATAGAATGTCAGATTCCGGTTCTGAAGGTCACAGGTTTGAATCCTGTCGGGGTCACAAATTCAATTAAAAAGTCCTGAATATCAGGACTTTTTTATGATTATACATTTCTAAAATCAATTTTCGGCAATAGATTTACACTCTCCGTTCTCCGGCAAAACGCTGTAAATCCACTTCTGCTTTTATCTTCTCAATAACCAGTTTTATCAGCCTGTCAAGTTCGCTGCCTTCGGTATAGTTGGCGGGGGCAATGTAGTTGGCGCGGTTTTGAATAATCAGGTTTTCGCAGGCTTGTTTCGGCGATAACTTATCTTTTGTCGGGCCGATTTTGTCGTTATACACCCCAATGGCGGTACCTCCCTGATATTTAATCATTTTCATGGCGGGTACATCGGTTTCGCCGTCGCCGATGTAAATCATCTGTCTGAACGGAACCGGCCGTTCCTCCTCCGGCAGGTATTTGTTTATCAGCGAGTTGTCGTATGAGTTGTTGATTCCCTTGTTTATTCTGAACAGATATTGGGTTTTGTTGGTATAGTTGATGGCAAGCGCCGGCCACACCGCCACATCGTTGGCATCATAGCGGTAACCCGAGGCGTAGATGTTGGTGAAGTGTTTCGCGATGGAAGTGCCTTTGATAAACTCGCGCAGTCCGGACGAGATGATGTAGTGCTGCAGTTCTACTCCCAGCTCTTCGGCGTATTTGTTTATCCGTTCGAAGTAGCCCTCCACGCCATCGAAAAAGGTGATGCCCTTTCCGTAATTCTCAAAATCCTGCCGCCGTATGGGGAGATTTCTCAGCCGGGCTTCATCCAGCGAAAGCTGCATATAGGCAAGGATCTCATCCATATCGTTCTCCCTGGCTATCTGATTTGCCTTGGCCCAGAATTCGGCCGCCGGAATATTCATGGAGGGGAAAAATGTATGTTCCTGCATATTGCCGGGAGCCAGCGTTCCGTCGAAATCATAGGCAATGGCAATTTTCACCGCTTTCTTTGTTGTCATACCGCTTTCTTTTCAGCAAATGTAATAAAAATGAGGCCACTATAAACGGCGCGCCCATACCGCCGGAGCGGAAAAACAAACCAATTTTTAAGGTCTTGATTCAAAGAAATCTTAAACAATACTCGCAAAGGTTTGTTAATAATTGCGTTAATGGAAAATCTGCACCTTCATGAAGCTGTTTCAAATTTTTCACTGACTGCTGCATTTCATTTATTTTCAGACATTAACAACTTTCTATGATTAAAAAAGTTCTTGTAGCCAACCGCGGTGAGATTGCTTTGCGAATCATGCGTTCGTGCCGCGAAATGGGGCTTTCCACTGTTGCCGTTTATTCAGAAGCCGACCGCACTTCCATGCATGTAAGATATGCGGATGAAGCCTATCCCATTGGCCCGGCCCCTTCCGTTGAGAGTTATCTGAACATCGACCGCATCATCGAAGCGGCAAAAAAGTCGAGGGCCGATGCCATCCATCCCGGTTATGGTTTCCTTTCGGAGAATGCCGCTTTCTCAGAGCGGTGCCGTCAGGAAGGAATTGAATTCATCGGCCCCGGCCCTGATGCCATTCGTCAGATGGGCGATAAGATTACCGCCCGCAAAACCATGATTGCTGCGGGAGTTCCGGTCGTTCCGGGTACCACCGATAAAATCACCGATTTCAATGAAGCGCTGAAGATTATCCGCGAAATCGGGCTGCCGGTGATGATCAAGGCTTCAGCCGGTGGCGGTGGAAAAGGGATGCGCCTGGTGAAGAATGAAGCCGATGTGGAAAGTGCGCTGCGAGGCGCCCGCTCCGAAGCCAAATCGGCTTTCGGCGATGATGCCGTATATATTGAAAAATATATAGAATCGCCTCACCATATTGAGTTTCAGATTCTTGCCGATAAGCATGGCAATGCCGTTCACCTGTTCGAGCGTGAATGTTCCGTGCAGCGCCGCCATCAGAAGGTGGTTGAGGAGACCCCTTCGCCCCTGCTTACGCCCGAGATCCGGGCTGAGATGGGCGCCCATGCGGTAGCCGCCGCAAAGGCCTGCAACTACCACGGTGCCGGAACCATCGAATTTATCGTAGACGATAACCTGAACTACTACTTTCTGGAGATGAACACCCGCCTTCAGGTGGAGCACCCCATTACCGAGCGTGTAGTGGGCGTTGATCTGGTAAAGCAAATGATCAGAATCGCCGAAGGGCTTGAACTTCCCTTCAAACAGGAAGACCTGAAGCAGAGCGGCCACGCCATCGAATGCCGTATCTATGCCGAAGACCCCGACCGTAACTTTATGCCGAGCCCGGGAACCATACGGTTCATTACCGAACCGCTGGGGCTGGGTGTCCGTCACGACGGATATGTGTATGAAGGCTACACCATTCCCATCTATTACGACCCTATGATTTCGAAACTGATTGTGTGGGCCGGCAACCGCGAAGAGGCAATAGCAAGAATGAGCAGGGCGCTGCACGAGTATAAAATTACCGGAGTAAAGACATCCATTCCCTTCCTCGCCCGCATTATGCAGGCGGAAGCATTCAGAACGGGAAAATACAACACCCACTTTATCGAAGAGAACAAGGAATTCCTCTTTGCGATGGCCGATTGCGACGGCGTTTGCGAAGACATCGCACTGATCTCGACCTACCTGGAATATACCTCAAAGCTCAGGAACACCCAACTCTCAGAAACCGAAACCAAACCGGTCAGCCGCTGGAAGGATGTGCAGCGGGTGGCATATATTTAATCTGTTGATTTTATGGCACTTGAAATAAATATCGAAGGACGGTATGCCGTTGTAAAAGAGCTGAAACGCGATGGCAACCTGATCACCATACAGGTTGATGACGAAATATATGAAGTTGATGCTCAGAAGGTTGGCGATGGTGTTTACTCTGTTATATACAAGGGGCGGTCGTACAACATCGAGATGATCGACAACGGCTCACCTCGTCATTATACGGTCAATTCGCTTTACAACTCCTATCAGGTTGAGGTGATTGATGCGCAGACCCGTTACCGCATGAGCCGTTCGGGCGGCGATGCCGGCGACAGCAGCAACACCATCGTATCGCCCATGCCCGGTAAGATTGTGAAAATACCGGTAAAAGTTGGCGATGCCGTAGAAGCCGGACAGACCCTGATCATTGTTTCGGCAATGAAGATGGAAAGCGAATTCAAAGCCAAATCAGCCGGCACGGTAAAAGCCATAAATGTAGCCGAGGGCGACACCGTTGACGCCAACAAAGTGCTGATCGTGGTAGAATAATCTTCGGTAAAATCCAATCCGCCGCGGCGATTTAAATTCTAAAATCCGCAATCAAAAATCTAAAATCTAAAATTCCTCATGTCCAATCTTGATGAAATTTACAAAAAGCTGGAAGAGCGCAACCGTCAGGCAGAGCTGGGCGGTGGTCAGGAACGCATTGACAAATTGCACAAAACCGGGCGCAAAACAGCCCGCGAGCGCATAAAAATGCTGCTTGATCCCGAATCCTTTGTCGAATTCGATCGTTTTGTAGTTCACCGTGCCCGCGATTTCGATATGGAGAAAACGCTGATTTCGGGCGACGGGGTGGTAAGCGGCCACGGAAAGATTGACGGCAGGCTGGTGTATGTGTTTGCCCAGGATTTTACCGTTTTCGGCGGAACGCTGAGCCGTGCCAATGCCGATAAAATCATCAAGATTATGGATCTTGCCCTGAAGATGGGGGCTCCGGTTATCGGACTGAACGATTCCGGCGGTGCCAGAATTCAGGAAGGGGTGGAAAGCCTTGCCGGCTATGCCGATATTTTCTACCGCAATGTGATGAGCAGCGGCGTAATTCCTCAGATTTCGGCCATTCTCGGCGCCTGTGCCGGTGGTGCGGTTTACAGTCCTGCCATTACCGATTTTATCCTGATGACCAAGGAATCGAGCTATATGTTTGTAACAGGTCCGGATGTAATTAAAGCCGTTACCCACGAAGAGGTGACCAAGGATGAACTGGGCGGCGCCATGACGCACAACGCCAAAAGCGGGGTAGCCCATCTGATGGCCGACGACGACGAACAGGCAATGATGATGATTCGCGAGCTGATCAGCTTCCTGCCATCCAACAATATGGAAGAGCCGCCCGTGGTAAAATCAACCGACGACCCCAATCGCGTGGATGAGAAACTGCAGGAAATCGTCCCCGTTGATCCCAACAAACCCTACGATATGGCCGAGATCATCCACAGTGTGGTTGACGACGGCAACTTCATGCAGGTAATGCCTCATTATGCACAGAACATCATCACGGGATTCGGCCGGCTGAACGGCAAATCGGTGGGGATTGTCGCCAACCAGCCGGCGTTTCTGGCAGGGGTACTCGACATCAACAGCTCCATCAAGGCTGCCCGCTTTGTCCGCTTCTGCGACGCCTTCAACATTCCGCTGGTTACCTTTGTGGATGTACCCGGCTTCCTTCCGGGAACAGCGCAGGAGTTCGGCGGCATCATCAAGCACGGTGCCAAGCTGCTGTATGCTTTTGCCGAAGCCACCGTTCCGAAAATCACCGTCATTACCCGTAAAGCCTACGGCGGAGCGTACGATGTGATGTCGAGCAAGCACATCGGAGCCGATGTCAATTACGCCTGGCCTACCGCCGAAATTGCCGTAATGGGTGCCGAAGGCGCCGTAAATATCATCTTCCGCGATAAACTGACCGACGAGGATAAGGCCGACGCCGTTAAGGAGTACCGGGATATCTTTGCCAGCCCGTACAAAGCCGCCGAGCAAGGCTATATTGATGAGATCATCTACCCGAAATATACCCGCCGCAAGCTGATTCAGGCACTGGAGATGTGCTCCAACAAGCGCAAAAGCAATCCGCCGCGCAAACACGGAAACATTCCCTTGTAAATCACAGGAAAGCCCGGTTCAGAAGTTTGGCATCTGAGAAAGGTGTTTTCCGTGCAGACATATGACTAGTACTGCAGCCCGTTCAGGCTGTGGTATAATCCTTCCGTTGATCCAAGAAGTTTATCATGGGTTCCTTTTTTCTATGATGCGTAATCCGGATTAATAAAAATGTATAAAAGCGTAAATTTAGCAATGGAATTGCCAATTATGGCGTATATTTGTACATTGCAATGACAATTTTACGCCAATATCATGAAAGCGAGAATACTGAAAGATGTTATTGAACAGAAAAGCAAGCACAAATTCGGCCGTATCATTATACTTTCGGGTGCCCGGCAAACGGGAAAAACCACACTGGCACGGCTAAGCTTTCCTGAATACCAATATTTATCCATTGAGGATCCCATAACCCGTGAGCCATTCACCCGTTTGAGTGCCGGTCAATGGGCAAATCAATACCCAAATGCCATACTTGATGAAGTTCAGAAAGAACCGGTGCTTGTCGAAAGCATCAAATCAGTGTATGATCAGTTTGAAGCACCAAAATACATCCTCCTCGGTTCCAGTCAGTTTCTACTGCTTCAGCAGGTAAAGGAAAGTCTTGCCGGCAGATGCTCCATCTATGATGTGATGCCGCTCACCCTGCCCGAAATTATGACCAGTGAATGGGACACACCAATTCAGGAGTCCATGTTCCGAAAGTTAATTTCCGGCAAATCCTTGACTGAATTATTGCCATCATTCCTGCTTTATCCATCTCATGCCGCAGCCATTCCGGCTTTCAACCATTATCTGAATTTTGGCGGTTACCCTGCTGTTTCGGATGAAAGCCTCAGCGATGATGATCGCAGGGAGTGGTTAAACAATTACATTCGCACCTATCTTGAAAGGGATATCAGAGATCTTGCCGATTTCAGAAACCTTGAACCCTTTGTAAAGACTCAGAAAACAACAGCGCTTTTAACCGGCTCCCTGGTGAATTTTTCACAACTGGCACGCGAAGCCGATATCGCAGCCAATACGGCACGCCGCTTCCTGAATTATCTGGAAATAAGCTACCAGGTGATTCTTTTACAGCCCTGGGCCAAAAACAATCTGAAACGGCTGACAAAAACCCCGAAGCTTCATTACCTGGATCCCGGCATCCAGCGGGGTATATTGCGGAAACAGGGGGAACTCTCCGGAAATGAATTTGAAAGTGCGGTTATTGCTGAAATCTATAAACAAACGCGATTTCCCGGCTTTACCGGAAACCTGTATCATTTAAAAACCGCTGATGGACGGGAAATTGACCTGCTTATTGAACTTGAGCATGGATACATCGCGGTAGAAATAAAGATGGCGCACCGGATAAGGAGAGAAGATGCACGACACCTGAACGGGCTGGAAACACTGCTTGACAAACCCCTGATACACTCCTTTGTACTGAGCAATGATATGGATATCAAAAAGTTATCAGAAAATATTACAGCGATGCCGGCGGCCATGTTTCTGACATAAGATTCGGAAATCCTGTAAAGTAACTTGTAATCCATCTTTTCGTATTTTCGCGCATGCTCATGAACAAGGCCTCCACATACCGCAAACACCTCTGGCTGCTGATCTTCGTTTCAGCGCTTACCCGCCTGCTGATTTCGGCTTTTACCGAGCTGAGCAACGATGAGGTCTATTACATCAACTATGCGCTGTTCCCAGATCTGAGCCACTTCGACCATCCGCCGATGGTGGGGTGGTTTATTCAATTGTTCAGCCTCAACCTGCTTTTCAGCAGTGAACTGTTTATCCGTCTCGGCGCGGTGGTGGCAGGATCGCTCAATACCTGGATTATTTTTCTGATAGCCAGGGAACTGAAAGATGAAATAGCCGGCTGGTATGCTGCGCTGCTTTACACCTTTTCCTTATATACCTTTATTATATCCGGCACTTTTATGATGCCCGACTCTCCCCAGATGCTGTTCTGGCTGCTAACGGTGCTGCTTTTTGTGAAATCGCTAAAGACCGGGCCGGATGCACCGCAGACAGGCGGGCTGGTTCTGCTGGCGGGCATTACCGGAGGGCTTGCGCTGATGTCGAAGTACACCTCCATTTTCCTGTTTTCGGGTGCGGGGCTGTATTTTATTTTAAGCGACCGCCGCTGGTTGCGGAAATGGCAGGTATATGCGGCGGCATTCATCGCGCTGCTGATTTTTACTCCGGTCATTATCTGGAATATCCGTTACGATTTCATCAGCTTCAGTTTTCATACCGACCGGGTGCAGGTGGTGGAAACCCTGCTTCGCCCCGATCTCTTCGGGATTGAGCTTGGCGGGCAGATTTTCTACAACAACCCCTTTGTTTTCGGGATTGCCGTAGCCGGAATGGTTGCCTTTTTCAGGAAACGGATAACCCAAAACCGGAGTGAAGCCGCACTGCTGATTTACATCGCCCTGCCGGTGATTCTGTTGTTTCTGGGATTTTCGCTTTTCAGGCGTACTCTGCCCCACTGGACCGGCCCTGCATGGACAACGCTGATGCCGCTGGCAGCCGCTTATATTAGTAATCTGACCGAAAAAGGCAGGCAGGGAAAGTTGTTTCCACCATTAATAAAAGGTGCCGCCGGTTTTCTGATTCTGGTTGTAGGCGTAGCGCTGCTGCAGATCAGCCAGGGATGGTTTCTCAATAAAGGAATCAATCCCGAAACGGGCAAGCGTCTGGGAATCAAGGATATTACCCTGGATATGTATGGCTGGAAACAGCTTGAAAAAGGTTTTGAACAGATTTACCGCGCAGATATTTCATCCGGAAAAATGAAAAAGGATGCCGTAATCGTTCAGCAGCGCTGGTTTCCGGCTGCCAACCTCGATTATTATGTAGCCGGGCCGCTGGGCATCAAAGTGCTGACCCTGGCGGAAATCGGGCGCACCCATAAATATGCGTGGATAACCCAATACCGCGGCGGCTTCAGCGAAGGAATGGATGCCTATTACTTCTCGTCGAGCTACGAATATTCCGATCCCAACAATCTGTACCGGGATTATTTTGAGCGGATTGACGAACCGGAGACCATTCCGGCTTACCGGAACGGCATACTGGTGGAATATCACTATGTATGGAGAATGCACAACCTGAAGGTTATCCCTCCGGCTGAACTTACGGGAGCAAATCTGTTTACAAACAATTCCGGAAACCGGAAGTTATAGGTTACCCTTCAGAACACACACAACTCAAATAATACAGAGAATAATTTATTCCTATTATTCAAATTATCTCTAACTTTGGGCTATGCCTGAAAATCAGAATATAG
>LUZO01000184.1 GCA_001603685.1 Bacteroidales bacterium Bact_23 | reverse complement strand
ATAATAAAGTGGTGATTTTTAGCAGGAACCTTTGTCTAATTAAAAAAAAACTGTATTTTTGCAGTCCGAAATTTTTAAAGGCTTAAACCAATGGCTAAAAAGACGAAAGAAGCAAGGATTCAGGTAATTTTGGAATGCACTGAGCATAAAGAAAGTGGTATGCCAGGAACTTCGAGATACATTACCACCAAAAATAAAAAGAATACTCCCGAAAGGCTCGAGATTAAAAAGTACAATCCGATCCTCAAGAGAATGACTGTTCATAAAGAAATTAAATAATAAGGTACCATGGCAAAGAAAGTTGTTGCAACACTCAGGACTTCCTCAGGAAAGAATTTTGCAAAAGTGATCCGTATGGTCAGGTCAGAGAAGACCGGTGCATACGCATTCAAGGAAAACATTGTTCCCAGCGACAGCGTTAAGGAATTCCTGGCAAAGAAATAGTTTTCCACAGACGAATATGAGCAGGGCCTTTTCTTATATGGGAAAGACCCTGTTTTTGTTTGTTTTTATTTACATGCCTTATTTCTTTATATTTTTGCAAACACCGCATTCAACTATTTAAGTTTTAAGGGTTAATCTTTCTTCTCATGGGACTTTTATCATTCTTTACAAAGGAAAAAAAGCAGGACCTGGATAAAGGCCTTGAAAAAACCAAAACCTCTTTTTTTGGCCGCCTCTCGAAAGCCATCCTCGGAAAATCAACGGTTGATGCCGAAGTACTCGACAACCTTGAAGAGATACTTGTTACCTCAGATGTGGGCGTTGAAACCACATTGAAAATTATTGAACGAATCGAAAAAAGGGTGGCTGCCGATAAATATACCGGAGTAAATGAGCTGAACCGGATTCTCCGCGAAGAGATATCGGCGCTGCTCGACGAAAATACCAACGGCTCGCTTATTGAAGGATTCGACTTCCCCAAAAGAGACACCCCTTATGTAATCATGGTTGTAGGGGTTAACGGAGTTGGTAAAACCACCACCATCGGCAAGCTTGCCTACCAGTTCAAACTGGCCGGAAAAAGCGTGGTGCTGGGCGCCGCCGATACCTTCAGGGCAGCTGCCGTATCGCAGCTCGAAATCTGGGCCGAAAGGGTAGGAGTTCCCTGCATTTCACAGGGTATGGGTGCCGATCCGGCATCCGTGGCTTTCGATACCCTGAAATCGGCACTGGCACGGCAGGCCGATGTGGTGATCATCGACACCGCTGGCCGCCTGCATAACAAAGTTAACCTGATGAACGAACTTAAGAAGATCAGAAATGTTATGCAAAAGCTGCTTCCCGAGGCGCCGCACGAAGTCCTGCTGATACTCGATGCATCCACCGGACAGAACGCCATAGAGCAGGCCAGGCAGTTTACCGCCGCCACTGAAGTGAATGCCCTGGCACTCACAAAACTCGACGGAACCGCTAAAGGCGGCGTAGCAATAGGCATTTCCGACCAGTTTAAAATTCCGGTAAAATACATAGGAATAGGCGAGAAGATGACCGACCTGCAACCTTTTGTCAAAGAAGAGTTTGTTGAATCGCTTTTTAACTGATTTATTGCAAATGGTGATTATTCTGATTGACAAAGTGTTTACACACACTATCTGATCCTTTTCCTCACTCTTAAAAAAACTTACCCGTCTTGAAGTCACCGGTAAAGAAATATAAAACAGCTAATGTTATTACCCTTGGCTGTTCAAAAAATCTGGTCGATTCCGAAGTCATGATGCGCCAGCTGGGAGCTGCCGGAATCAACACCGTACACGACAGCAATACACCCGCCGACCTGATCATCATCAATACCTGCGGTTTTATCAACGATGCGAAGGAAGAGTCGGTAGATACCATTCTGCAATGGGCTGCCGAACGAAAGGAAGGAAATATCCGAAAACTGTTTGTGATGGGCTGTCTTTCGCAGCGCTATAAGGATGAACTGATTAAGGAAATTCCTGAAGTTGACGGATTTTACGGAGTGAACGACCTTAACGCCATCCTTACCGATGTGAATGCGCCGCTGCGCACCGAACTGCTGGGCGAAAGAATGGTGACCACCCCTTCACATTACGCCTACCTGAAAATCTCGGAAGGTTGCGACCGGAAATGCTCATTCTGTGCAATTCCGCAAATCAGGGGCAAAAACATCTCAAAACCCATCGGTCAGTTGGTTTCCGAAGCACAATTTCTGGCATCGTCAGGTGTTAAGGAGCTGATACTCATCGCACAGGATCTTACCTATTATGGAATTGACCTGAACGGTAAACGGCAACTGGCGGAACTGCTCGAAGAGCTATCGAAGGTAGAAGGCATAGAATGGATCCGCCTGCATTATGCATTTCCTACCAGCTTTCCACTTAAGGTGCTGGATGTCATGCGCGAAAACCCCAAAATCTGCCGTTACCTCGACATTCCGCTCCAGCACATCAACAATCGAATCCTGAAATCGATGAAAAGAGGGGCGGATGGCGATAAAATCAGAAAACTGATCAGAACCATACGCGAAAGGGTGCCGGGAATCGCCATCCGAAGCAGTTTTATTGTTGGCTATCCGGGCGAGACCACTGAAGAATTCAATGAACTGAAAGAGTTTATCCGCGAGGCCGGATTTGAAAGGCTTGGTGTATTCACATACTCGCACGAAGAAAACACCCCGGCATTCCGGCTTAAAGACAATATCAGGCCGGCTACAAAAGCAAAAAGAGCTGAACAGATCATGATGCTTCAGCAGGAAATCGCTACACAGAAAAACGAAGCAAAGGCCGGCGAAATCCTCGATGTTATCATCGACCGCAAAGAAAACGAGTTCTGGATTGCCCGCACCGAATTTGATTCACCCGAAGTGGATAACGAAGTGCTGATAGAGGCCGGCGACAAAAAAGTACAACCCGGGCAAATTGTAAAAGTGAGGATTACTGGCGCCGATCTCTACGATTTGAAAGCTTCGCTGCTCTGAAATTGTTTTTTCTGCAGAAGGTTTGTAACTTTGGCTCAAAAAAAGAGTAGCCATGAAAAATTCTGCCAGATTTTACCTGATTTTAACTGCATTCATCACGGGATTGTTCCCCTTAATGCTTTCGTCTCAGAACTTTACCGATACCAAAGGGCTGAAGCAGGGGTTATGGGAGGAAACCGACGGATCGTTCATTTCGAAAGGTAAATATACCGACGATAAAAAAGATGGAACCTGGGTTGTCTATATTTCCGATCTGAACCGGCTCCAGAAAGTGGAAAGCTACAACAAAGGAAAGAAAGACGGAGTTTTTCTGGAATTCTCCAAACGCTCAACCCTGATTTCCGAACAATATTTCGTAAACGACCTTCCGGATGGCCCATACAGAACCTTCAGCAATTCCGGACTGATTCTCACTGAAAACTATTACCGCCTCGGGAAAATGGATGGGCTTCAGAGTATTTATTATGAGAATACTATGGATAAGAAATCTGAAGAAATCATGTATAAGAACGGGTTAAAGGATGGACTATCGAAATGGTTTGACATGATGGGAAATTTGATTGCCGAATACAACTACAGGAATGGGAATCTGGAGGGCGAACAGAAAGCATTCTATCCGGACGGTAAGCTTCGCAGCAGCGATATGTATGTAAATAATTTAAGTCAGGGTAATTCGGTTGAGTATTATGAGAATGGAAATGTTAAAGTCATGGGCCAGTATGTAAATGGTGAAAAGGATGGAAAATGGACTGAATTTGATGAAAATGGCAAAGCGATTAAAACCACAGTTTATTCAAAAGGAAAAATAAAATAGATGCTATGACTGAAAAAAAGATGTTGCAGAATCCCTTTGCAAAACTGGATGGCTACAACTGTTTTGGCTGTTCGCCTGATAACCCCGCAGGGCTGCAGCTCAGGTTTTCTGAAGAGGGAGAGTATATTGTTGCGCACTGGCAGCCGAAAGCCCATTTTCAGGGATGGAAAGATGTATTGCACGGCGGCATTCAGGCTACCTTGCTTGACGAAATTGCAAGCTGGCTGGTTTTTATCAAGCTGAAAACTTCGGGCGTTACCTCAAGAATGGATGTGAAACTCTCAAAGCCCATCTATGTAAATCAGGGAGAACTTACCCTCAAAGCGAAGCTGAAGGAGATGCAACGAAATATTGCAGTGATTGAAACTGAGCTGTATAACCATGAAATGACACTCTGTACCACTGCAATCATGCATTATTTTACCTATCCCACTAAAATTGCAGAGAAAAAATTGTGGTATCCGGGGCGCAATGCCTTTAATCCGGAAGAGAGTGGCAATGGCTGACATAGTTCCCTGACGGAAAGCACGTGAATATTTAATTGTTAAGCCGGTATTCCGGTCAATTTATTAAACTCGTCCTGCCAGAAAAACTTTTCTTTTCCAAATGCCGGAACAAGGTCGCTTAACCAGGAAGCAGCCGGATCATATTTTGCAAAAAATGGTTTTCTCACCCAGGCAGGATCTCTCCCCTGAATAAACTGGAGGATGAAGAACTTCTCGCCACCAATTTCATTTATCCCGAGAATATGTACTTTCCCCGGCGATGCTGACATTACCGGCCCTCTGACAGTGCGCGACATTCCGCTCACCTTACTGTATGCTTCCCGGAAAATTTTGTAAGCACTCTCAATGGATACATCAAAATATTTTTTCGCACCGGTATCCCGCCCCATAAACATATAGTAAGGGATACAACCAAGGCGAACCTGCTGCCTCCACATCGATGCCCAGTCGTTGGCCGAATCGTTGATATTCTTTAAAATGGGCGACTGGGTTCTAATCTCGGCTCCGGCCGAACGGATTAATTTAATTGCTTGCTTTACAGCTTTGGTTTTTAATTCCGCTGGATTGTTAAAATGGGCCATAAAGGATAACTGCTTCCCCGATTTTGAGACCTTTTCAAATAGATGCAACATATCGGCGGCGTCTCTATCGCTGATAAACCGGTAAGGCCAGTATGACAGCGACTTAGATCCTATTCTGATAGTCTGAATATGTTCAAAATCAGAATTAAGAAGTGGACTGATGATTCTGTCGAGTAGTGAAGCACTCATAACCATGGGATCGCCACCGGTTAACAATAAATTGGTTACTTCTTTATGACTACGCAAATAAGCCGTCAGAGTTTCAGCCTCGGCTGAAGCAATTTTCATCCCTTCCATACCGGTAAACTGAGGCCACCTGAAACAGAATGTGCAATACGCGTGGCAACTCTGACCCTGAGAAGGGAAGAACAAGACCGTTTCACGGTACTTATGCTGAATTCCATGTAGCTTTTTTCCGTTTATTTCCGGAATGTTCAGTTCCATCTGACCGGCCGGATGCGGATTTAACTCCAGACGAATACGGTTAACAAGGCCTTTAAGCTTACTCTTCTCAACTCCTGAAGCGATTGCCCTGCGGAGTATGTTAAAATGTTCATCAGAAAGCATTTCCCTGTTGGGAAAAGTAAGCCGGAAAATTGGATCGTTCTGAAAATTCTGCCAATCAACCAACTCATTAACTACATACGAATTGGATTTAAACGGTAATACCTGTGCTACAAGCTCCATTTCTCTTATCAAAAATTCAGGGAGCTTTTGAATCTGGGGAATCAAACGAAAATTTCCGGCCGTATAAGCCTTGTATTCAGTTGTTTTTAACATGACTTAATGATACCGGTAGTAAAGAATGAGGATGCTCAATTTTTCAGGGGATACCGGATTTATGAGTTATTTCAAACCTCTAAGATACAAATTTTTCACGAAATTTCAAAATTTTTATTGCCGGAGATTTTAGGCAACTGTCATAATATACAGTATATC
>LUZO01000183.1 GCA_001603685.1 Bacteroidales bacterium Bact_23 | reverse complement strand
GATGATCTGAAACTGTTTTCTATTAATCAGATACAACCAAATAAGTAATGTGGAAACCACAAAATAATTTTATTGTTTCCGGATTAAATAAAGGCCTAATATACAAAAAAATTACGGTAAAATTAAAACCGGCGCAAAATGGTTAAGCCAAATCAGTCAGGTGGTCCTATTTTGCAGATATCCCGTTGATTAATACGGGTTAAATCTGGCCGTTTTCGATCATAATGACGATGTTTTCAATGTCGCGGTCTTTACCTTCGGGGTCGTACTTTTCCTTAAGATTATATCCAAACAGCCGGCTGAGGTTCTGCCAGAAGAAAGCGACAAAGCTTCCGCGAAGCTCCTTAACGATGTGATAGGTGGGATTACCGGTTTCCCGGTCAACAAGTTTCAAAAGGATTTTGCCCTGGGTAAAATTAAGCGCTTTGAGTTCTTCGCCAAATTCGGCCTTCAGTTCATCTTCAGCACGCTTCAGAAATTTACGCTGCTCCTTTTCGGGAAGGCCGGCCATCATGGCTTCATACTCATTCAGTTTGATTCCTGCCAGCCTGGCATAGGGATAAACCTTTTTCACATTCCGCACAAGCCTTTCGAACCGGCGCTGCTCGGCCTGGCTTTTAAAGATGATATAACCCCTGATATTGACTTCCGGCAGGTAAATCTGCGGAATGGTATCGCCATCAATTACACGCGCCTTCAGTACAATCACATCTACTGATTGTGCATGACCGACCGCAAGCAGCAGCATAAATAAAACCGATAATAAAAACAGGCGCTTCATGCCCGGGTGTTTTAGTTTGTTTATCCGGTTACCGTATCAGCAAATTAAATGCCGCAAATGAAAGTAACGCCGCTTTCCGGGCAATTATTACTTCTAAAGGCCACTGAACCAGAGTTATTCAGCAAATAAAAGTTTGATTCAAACCCGGCTGAAAATCGTCGCAGGCAGTATTATGCCACCCTTAGTTTCGAGGTATTTACTTTAGAGAGTTTCTCCTCGGCATACGCTTTGGTTACCTTCAGCTCTTTAACCGACTGGTTTGAAGGCAGCTCGAACATGGCATCAATCAGGATGGCCTCCATAATAGATCTGAGGCCGCGGGCGCCCAGTTTGAACTCGACTGCCTTTTCCACTACATAATCAAGAACCTGATCGTTGAATACCAGCTTGATGCCGTCCATTTCGAACAGTTTCACAAACTGTTTCACCAGCGAGTTTTTGGGTTCGGTAAGAATCTGCCTCAGCACTTTGCTGTCGAGCGGGCTGAGGTAGGTTACCACCGGCAGCCTTCCTACGAGTTCCGGAATCAGGCCGTAGCTTTTAAGGTCCTGAGGGGCGATATATTGCAGGAGGTTGCTCCGGTCAATGGCTTCCTGCTCCTTTCCTGCGGAATAACCGATTACATTGGTTTGCATACGGACGGCAATCTTTTTCTCAATGCCGTCAAAAGCGCCTCCGGCCACAAAAAGGATGTTTTGTGTGTTGATCTGAATCATTTTCTGTTCGGGGTGCTTGCGTCCACCCTGAGGCGGCACATTCACCACCGTGCCTTCGAGCAGTTTCAGCATGGCCTGCTGCACCCCTTCGCCCGATACATCGCGGGTGATGGAGGGATTGTCGCTTTTGCGGGCAATCTTGTCGATCTCATCTATAAATACAATCCCCTTTTCGGCGGCGGCAACATTGTAATCGGCGGCCTGAAGCAGGCGGGTAAGAATGCTCTCCACATCCTCGCCAACATAACCGGCTTCGGTAAGCACCGTAGCATCGGCAATACAGAAGGGAACATGCAGCAAACGGGCAATGGTACGGGCAAGCAAGGTTTTGCCGGTTCCTGTTTCGCCAACCAGAATTATGTTCGATTTTTCTATCTCCACATCATCCTTCGATGAGGGCTGGCCAATCCTTTTGTAATGGTTGTAAACCGCAACCGAAAGCACGCGCTTGGCATCATCCTGGCCAATCACATACTGATCGAGGTATTGCTTGATTTCCGAGGGCTTGTGAAGCTTAACCTTCGAAAAATCGCGCGTTTTCACCGAACTCAGCTCTTCGCGAAGGATATCCTGAGCCTGATCAATGCAATAATCGCATATATGGGCATCCAGTCCGGCAATAAGCATATTGGCCTCGCTGCGTGGCCTGCCACAGAATGAACACCGTTCCTCTTTCTTAGCCATAAAATTCAATGTCTTTTTATAATTAATCGCCAACAGGGCAAAAAGTCAGCACCTTAATCAGAATAACCGTGTAAATATCAGATAAATGAGCAGGGTATTTGCAATGCTAAACTTCGTACTGCAAAAGTACAAAAAACAGGGACACAAACGGATGTACCCCTGCCTTTTATATTAATCAGAATGATAAAGCCTTCTATTTGGCTCCCCTTACCAGCACCTCGTCAATCATGCCGTAAGCCTTTGCCTCTTCAGCGGTCATCCAGTAATCGCGGTCCGAGTCCTTCTCTATCTTTTTGTACGGCTGGTTTGAGTGGTGGGCAATGATTTCGTAGAGTTCCTTCTTCAGTTTAAGGATTTCGCGGGTGGTAATCTCAATGTCGGATGCCTGCCCCTGCGCACCTCCCATCGGCTGGTGAATCAGAATGCGCGAATGTTTCAGGGCGGTGCGTTTTCCGGCTTCACCGGCACACAGCAGCACGGCGCCCATCGAGGCTGCCATTCCTGTGCAGATGGTTGCCACATCGGGAGCAATGTACTGCATGGTATCGTATATGCCCAGTCCGGCATAAACTGAACCGCCGGGCGTGTTCAGGTATATCTGGATGTCTTTTTTCGGGTCAACCGACTCGAGGAAAAGCAATTGAGCCTGAATGATATTGGCTACATAATCGTCGATGGGAACGCCAAGAAAAATAATTCTGTCCATCATAAGGCGTGAAAACACATCCATGGTGGCAATATTCAACTGACGCTCTTCGATGATGGTGGGGCTGATGTATCCGCTTACCTGCGAGGTATAACGGTCGAGGGTAAGGCTGTTGATGCCCATATGCCTGGTTGCATATTTTCTGAATTCGTTCTGCATGTTTTTTATATTTTAATTACTGTCAAAATTACAGGTTTTAACCGGAAGAGCCAAATATTTGTCATTTTTCCGGATTATCCCCTTTGTCGAATATCGTGCCACAGTATCTCAGGATAAATTCCGAATGACCCGCTTCAGCCTGCGCAACAACGATATAATTCTAATAATCAGATCATTGACAACCGTTTGATTATTAAATGGTTTTCCATAAACAGCGCTGCTTTATACCGGTGGATTTATCCCACAAAAAAAGCTGCTTCATTTCTGAAACAGCCTTTCAGGTTCCTAATTACAGTTTACTGCTGCTGTACAAGCTTTACAAACTCATCGTACGAAACCGGCTCTTCTTTGGGCGCCATTTTCTCTTTCAGCAGCAGCATGATTTTGGTATCGAAAATCTGGTCGTGAATTCTTCTGACCTCTTCATTGTTTTTCATAAAATTATCCACAATGCCTTCAATCCTTGACTTCATCTCATCGTCCAGTTGCAGGCTGCCGGGGCGCTGGAAGTATCCTCTGAACACATCGCGGATCTCCTCTTCGTCAACTTTCAGGTCGTATTCGCGGATAAGTTTGTTTTCGATCAGTTGCCAGCGCATGCTGCGGGCATAATTGTCATATTCATGTTCGATCTCTTCGGCAGAAACCTTATCCCGATTGGCATCAATCAGCCAGCGTTTCATAAATTCGTCGGGAAGCTCAATGTTCGCAGTTTCGATAAGATGTTTAACGGCTTCGTTGAAGAACTTCTTATCGCTTTCGCCGACAAACGAACCGGCAGCATCGGTTTTTATCTGTGCAATCAGGGCATCCTTATCAGCGATTTCAACGCCGGGATATACTGTGTCGAAAAATTCCGCGTTCAGCTCAGCCAGCACCATGCGGCTGATGTTGGTGATGGTAAAGTTAAACTCTGCATTCAGGTTTTCGGCGCGTTCCTTATCAATGCCCAGCATGGCAGCCACATCGGCAACATTGCCCGAAGCCTGCAGCGGGTTGAATTTCACCACATCGCCAACTTTTTTACCGTAAAACAGGCTTCTGATTGACTCATCGGCAAATATTTCAGGATTTACCGAACCGCTGCTGGTAATTCCCTCTTCCTTCACATTGCCATGGTCGTCAAGTTCAGCGAAATCGCCCCTGAGCAGGTCATCTTTCTCCGACAGATCCACATCGGCAGGGTTGCCATAGCGACGACGCATATCTTCAAGATATTTTTCAGCCAGCTCGTCAGAAACTTCAATCTTATGGTAAACAACACCGGAGTTGCCGTCCAGGCTTACCTCAAACTGCGGGCTAAGTCCCAGATCGAAGTAAAAGCTCATCTCTTTGGGCTCGTTGAAATCGACCTGTGAGGTTTTTTCGGCATTGGCCAGCGGATTGCCGAGTATATCAAGCTTCTGATCTTCAATGAATTTCATAAGCGATTCGCTGAGCAATTTATTCACCTCATCGGCGGTAACTGCCGGTCCGTACATCTTTTTGGCAAGGCTGAAAGGTACTTTGCCGGGCCTGAAGCCGGGCATCTGAGCTCTGCGCTGATAGTCCTTCAGCACTTTTAATACTTTCTCCTCATAGTCGGCCGGTGTGATGTCGATTTTTACCGTTGCCGTCAGATTACCGGTGTGTTCAAGTTCAATATTCATTACAAAAGTATAAAGTTGATTTTCTTATTATTCATTATCAGGCAAATGCCGGAGACTGCTTCTCTTTTGCTTGA
>LUZO01000182.1:273-1619 GCA_001603685.1 Bacteroidales bacterium Bact_23 | reverse complement strand
CATAATATGCCATAAATGCTATTTATAAGAAGTAATAAACTTAATAAATGCTATTTATAAGAAACATTTTATATCTTTGTAGCCGAAAATATAGAAAATACAATCATTATGGAAAATTTGATTAAAATCTATCTGCGGTTACTGCAAGAAACGGATGGAAGAATATTCAGATATTTATATCAGGATATTGACTGGGACGAGCGGTGTATAGCAATTATAGGCTCAAAAGGGGTTGGAAAAACAACGATGTTGCTTCAACATATAAAGACAACTTTTGAGAATAAAAATGATGCACTGTATGTAAGTT
Source organism: Bacteroidales bacterium Bact_23 (assembly GCA_001603685.1). GTDB lineage: Bacteria > Bacteroidota > Bacteroidia > Bacteroidales > Lentimicrobiaceae > Lentimicrobium. Next base: position 1,312 of record LUZO01000182.1, on the reverse strand, counting down.
TAGACAATGTGTGGTTTGCCAATCATACCATTTTTGAATTAGCAGACGAATTTTATATGAATGGGGGCACGCATTTATTTTTGGACGAAATTCACCATTACCCCAATTGGACAACAGAAATCAAAAATATCTATGATAGTTTTCCGAAATTGAAAATCGTATTCACAGGTTCCTCGCTATTGCAAATTTATAAATCAACAACAGACCTTTCGAGAAGAGTTGTCTATGAAACATTAGAAGGTCTATCGTTCAGAGAATTTTTGAGGTTTGAGAATGTTGGCGTTTTTCCTTCTTATTCGTTACAAGATATTATTGAAAATCACCAAAAAATTGCTTTTAAAATTACGGAAAATATAAAGATAATGCCATTGTTTAAGAAGTACCTTAAACACGGATATTATTTATTTTACAAACAAGGGTTAAAAAAATATGATTACAAATTACAACAGGTAATAAACAATGTGATAGATGTTGATATTCCTGCCATTGAAAATATTGAATTTGCTTCCCGATATAAAATAAAACGCTTATTGGCTGTTCTATCAGAATTAGTTCCATATACACCAAAAATCACAGATTTGGCCAATGCAATTGACACAAACAGGAATAACGCAGTTAAATATCTGTCGTTACTGGCAAATGCCAAGTTGCTGAATTTAATATCGCACAAAGGCAAGACGATTGGCGATTTGACTAAACCCGACAAAGTATTACTTAACAATACAAACCTCGCTTATGTGTTTGGCGACACAGCAAACATTGGCAGTGCAAGGGAAACATTTTTTGTAAATCAGGTCAGCGCCATATCCGATGTTTTTCTTGCAAAACAAGGTGATTTTATGGTTGACAAATATACTTTTGAAATTGGCAGCAAAACAAAAACATTTAACCAAATAAAAGACATTCCTAACAGTTTTGTTGTTGCTGACAATATAGAAATTGGACATAAAAATAAAATTCCTTTATGGCTTTTTGGAATGTTATACTGACATAACCCACCAGTCAACTACATCTTGCCCAATAAAGCAAAGCATAAGAA
>LUZO01000182.1:0-251 GCA_001603685.1 Bacteroidales bacterium Bact_23 | reverse complement strand
CCAATTTTCAATTGGGATAAAGAGAAATGACAGAGAGTAGCTACATTTGTGAGAATCTGTCATTGGTACGAAGGGAAACTGTGGCAATGCAGCACAACTTGCGGGCAGATTGGGTGTTTCAGAAAGGACTTTAAAAAACTACCTGTCAACGCTGCGCGAGATGGGGTACAAAGTCATTTACGATCAATCTGCTAAAACATATTTATTGTTGAACCATAAAAATTCATAAAAACCTGCGATTACAGTAGAGT
>LUZO01000181.1 GCA_001603685.1 Bacteroidales bacterium Bact_23 | reverse complement strand
GTCCATCCCCGAGAGGTCGAGGACGATCCCGCCCCGGACCGGCACCGCCCCGCCGGCAAGGCCCGTCCCCGCGCCCCTGGCCGTCACCGCAACGCCTTCGGCGGCGGCCAGGCCGACGACGTCGGAGACCTCCTCGGTGGAGAGGGGGCGGACTACGTAGTCCGGGGTGCCCCTCACCTGGGAGGCGTCGGAGGAGTAGCAGAGCCTCTCGGCGGGGGAGGCGGAGGCTCTATCGCCGGGATATAATAGGGTGTCGATAAGACGATTATTGCACTTAATTGTCCTTTCACACATCTAAGGTCGTTAGGTTACATCCGAATAGTGCCATTTATATACAATACCCACGTTTCTATTGGTCGGTTCTAACTCATCACCATCTATCTCAGGTTTGGACGGAAACCAATAATTATTTACATAAGAACTTATTTAACTGTTAGTGCTTAGAAGGAGACTTATAAATGAGCGGCGGCATAATCCCGGGTTGGAATTCTCAAGGCGTTTTGCCACCAGTAGATACTAGCAATCCTGTTTCACTAGACCGATCGCCTTATGTAGTCTCCTTGGATGATTTTGTATTGCGGTTTGGTACATCGTCAGAACGTCTTAACATACTTGATGGCATTCTTTCATTTCGTTCGGCATTGCACGAGGCTGGCATTGTCAGAGGCTTCCAATGGTTGGATGGTAGCTTTCTTGAAAATATCGAATCTTTGGAATCTCGCCCTCCTCGTGATATTGATGTAGTTACGTTCTATTATTTGCCTCTTAATCATACACAAGTAACGCTTCTATCGAGTAATCCACAGCTTTTCGATCGTGATTTAATCAAGACCAGTTATCATGTGGACGCATATTTCATAGATTTAATGGGCAATATACCAGAAGAACTTATCTCAAATTCTGCATACTGGTATAGCGTTTGGTCGCATAGACGTAATTCAATATGGAAAGGCTATTTGCAGATAGATCTATCTCAGACCGATGACCATATTGCTAGAGACAACGTGGATAAAATGATGAGTCGAGGTGGCACGCCGTGACCATAGGGGAACGAAGTTTTCTCCAAGCGGAATTGGTCATGTTGGAGAGGCTGATAAGTAGGATTCCAGAAGCCAATGTGATTGACCGGATGAGCCTAGAAGCTCGCAAGAAGGAAGTAGAGACTTCTCTATCTACTCTAAAGCTTACTTATTATGAACCGGCTCGTGCTAGGCTTACATTCCGAGGAAAACCAACAGTAAAAAGTCACGGAATATTTGCTAAGTTTGCCGCCAACGCTATAGACAAGTTCGCAATCATGGTCGCTGCTATTGGCGCTAGTCAAACCATTGAATTAGGTTCACGTGGCATAATTCCTAACATAGAAGAATACCAGTTGATGATAACAGGAACAACAATGGGATCATTTGGTTTCGAAATTGAAGAGGCACCCAAAGACGAACAAAAGCTTTTAACAGAATTCTCTCCTGTGAAGGCAGCACTAGATAAAGCTAATTTGATCATGGAATTATCAGCAGGATCAAGTGATGATGATTTAGCAGAGGCTATAGCAGATGAAAACCCTCGCGCTATCGAGGCTATCCGAGCGTTTCTTGAAGTGATGGAAAATAATGATGCATCATTCGCTCTTGAGTTGGATGGTAAATCACATCAATTCATCGATGTGGAACAGATTAAACGTATAAGAGAACGCCTTACGCCAGAAAACATACATGAAGGAGATAGGGAGATTTTAGGCAAATTTCAAGGTATCTTACCCACACGCCGCACATTCGAATTTATGATAAAAGAAAATAATGAAGTAATTATAGGCAAGGTTGGGCCAGAAATAGAAGATCCGAGCAAAATTAATCGAATCATCGAAAAACCAACTAAGATCCTAGTACATACAAAACAAGTGGGTACTAGCCGACCACGTTACACACTCAATGATTATGAAGAGATACATGAGTGAATTGATATTTCTCCCGAAGTGATGAGTAAATATCAAGTATGCGCCGCATTTCAATTCACTAAACGAGTCCTATGACGATGCCTGCAGAAAACTCCCTCCCTTCCCATTACCTCGCTTCTGAGTATCAGAAGCATCTTTCTGAATGATAGGCTTATCAAGGACGTGCGGCGCAAAACTCCCCCTTCACCCTTGGATCGACGTAGCGGTTTTCGTCCCGCAAGTCACGACAAAATCCTTGTAACTCTCGCAGCCGAGCTGCTCATCACAAAAATATCGGCCGTGATGTGGGTGCTTATTTCACAGCACCCTCCCCACCACCGGAATCCGCCTCAGCACCATCTCGCTCACCACAAAGCAGAGCGGCACCGCCACCGCCGCCGCCACGGCGAACTTGGCGAGGGGATGCCACGAGAAATTCCGCAGGGCGGCGGTGACCAGGGTCAGGATCACCGGGTGGAAGAAGTAGACAGCGAAGCTGTTATCGGCCATGAACCGGGCAAGCCTCCCGCCGGAGTTGAAACGCTCCCGGAATATGACGACGATGCCGAGGCAGGCCCCCACGCAGAAGAAGGCCTCCCATAGGGCGTAGGCGGCGCTCTGCCAATATAGGCCGCCATTGATCATCGAGATCTCGCCCTCGGGCCCGATCCCGAAGAGGAAGAGGGCGAGCCAGAAGGCGGTCCCGCCGGCGAGGGCGGCTTTGAGCCAGGCGATCCCGAATGGATAGGGGATCCTCTCAAGCCAGCGCCTCCGGCGGGCGGCGATCCCGACGGCGAAGAGGGCGACGTAGGAGGCAAAGAAGGAGAGCTGCATGTTCAGGACGGCGGTCCCGATCGGCTGGAC
>LUZO01000180.1 GCA_001603685.1 Bacteroidales bacterium Bact_23 | reverse complement strand
AAATGACACGCAATTGTTTTTTTAATGGGGAAGCGCTTTGAGCGGCTGGTTGCACCGCCGTTCAAAGCGCTTCCCCATTTTCTCTCACCGGCAATAATGCCGGCATCCCGCCGACAGGCGGGATGAAATGCGCCGCCAGGCGCTGCAAATCCTCAAATTTTCAAATCCTCAAATGCGCCGTCAGGCGCGTCAAATTCTCAAATTCTCAAATTCTCAAATTCTCAAATTCTCAAATCCGATCCGCCGCGGTGGACTAAAATCTACAATCTAAAATTCCCTCACCCTTTTTTATAGTACGTCTTATGCAGAAGGTATCCCGTTAGGATAAATCCTCCGGCAATATTTCCTATGGTAACCGGAATCTGGTTCCAGAACCACCAGTCGCCGGCGCTGATGGGGGCTTTCAGCATCATGGCGGTGGGGATTACAAACATGTTCACCACGCTATGCTCCAGGCCCAGTGCAAAGAAGGAGAATATGGGGAGCCACAGCCCGACAATCTTTCCGAGTGAGGAGGTGGATGCCATACCCAGCACCACGCCCAGTGTCACCATCCAGTTACAGAGGAAGGCCTTCACGAACACCACAATCATTCCCAGTGCACCCTGCTCCTTGTAAACCAGCGTTTTATCCTCGGCAACGGCTATTACTCTCTGAATTACATCCACATCGTAGGTGTGCCCGACTTTGGTGATATAGAGGAAAAACAGGCTTCCGAAGAAGACGCTGCCTGCCAGGTTGGCGGTAAACACCCAGAACCAGTTGTAGCCCAATCCTCTGCCGGTGGCCTCTTTGCTCATCACAGCCATGGGGACGGTGGCGAAATTGCCGGTTACCAGTTCAAGCCCGAGCAATACGATCATGGAGAAGCCAACCGGGAAGAGCAGGGCGCCGGCCACTCCGAGGCCCGTTTGAACGGTGGTGGTAAATGCCAGCACAGTGGCATAACCCAGAAAGGCGCCCGATAAAAAGCCCCTGATCAGCAGATCCTTCAGGGGGAGATTTGCTTTCGCGGCGCCCATTTGCACCAGATCCTTGACCAATTGTGCCGGTTTGATGTTGTCCATTGCAGCTCTTGTTTAAAACGGATGATCTATAATTTGTCAGTCAATTCGGGAAAAGTTACCGTTGTTCAGGCCATTGTACTCCGGAATCCGCTGTTTCTGAAACCATCGCTTCCGGGGCTGCCAAAAAGACGGTAAACATAAGCCAGGTATTGGAGAAATGCAAAAATAAAACATTATCGCAGACTGAAAAAGAGGAAGTGTGAATCAATAATTTCCGGCAAACAGCCGGCTCTCCGGCGGATTCAACCCTGAAAAAACGGGATTTCTGGCCTTTTTGGCTCCCTTTTTGATGAAGGGTGAATGGCTAAAACGACTTATTATGCGAAGAAAGATGATTATGCTGGCAGCATCGCTGCTGCTTTTTACGGGAGTGGCTTCGGCGCAGCACTACGGAACTGCTTTGGGAGCCAGAGTGGGCTTTTTCAATGGAATAACGGTCAAGCATTTTATTGGCGGTTCAAACGCCATCGAGGGGATAGGCGCTTTCCGCTGGGGCGGATTTGCACTTACCGGGCTTTATGAGTGGCAGAAGCCGTTTGAGTCGGTTCCCGGCCTTGACTATTTCCTCGGGGTGGGCGGCCACATCGGCGTGTGGGACAACGACCGCTATTACCGGTACAACCACGACCGCAGGGCAGGAAATTTCACCATACTGGGAGTCGATTTTATCGCAGGCCTGGAATACACCTTCCGCGAAGTGCCGTTCAACATCGGCATCGACTGGAAACCTGCCTTTAACCTGGTTGGAGACAGCCACTGGTGGGGCGACGGAGCGGCGATCTCCATTCGTTATGTCTTCTGAGACCCGTATCAATAAGATTTTAAGAGAAAATGGCGGAATCTTTTAACCGGATTCCGCCATTTTCTGTGATGGTTTAAAACCTTCTCTGCTTCAGCAGCCAATCGTATAGTTCCTGATTGTTATAGGTTTCGGTCCAGCTGTCATGGCCGGCTTCGGGGTAAATGGTGATTTTTGCGTTTCCGCCGATTTCCTGCAGGCGACCGATCATTTTTGCCGCATCCTTAACCGGCACAATCTCATCGGCGGCGCCGTGGAACGCCCATACGGGCAAGTGTTTTAGCTCTTCGGCACGGCGGTAATAGTTGCGGTCAACTACGCCACATACCGGTGCAATGGCGGCAAAGTAACCGGGATAAGCCATGGCAAGGTCCCAGGTTGCCCAGCCGCCCATACTCAGTCCGGTAACATAAATCCGTTTTTTATCCACCCGGTATTTTTTGACGATATCCTGAACCAGTGCATACAGCGCTTCGGTATCCCAATCCTGAAGGTCGGGGCATTGGGGCGAAACCACAATAAACGGGAACTGTTTTCCGGCCGCAATCAGCTTTGGCGGGCCGTGTACCTCAACTTTCGAAAGGTCGTTGCCCCGCTCGCCCGAGCCATGCAGGAAGAGCATCAGCGGCCACTGTTCCGCCTCTTTGAAGTGGTAATCGCGCGGCAGATAGAGCAGATAATCGAGCGACACCTGCCGGGTAACCGTGCCCGTGAATGAACCTTTTTTCTGAGCCTGCTGAGCCTTCAGGCCGAAGCCGAAGCCAATCAGCGCAAGCGTGAAAATCAATGCTTTCTTCATCTTATTCTTTATTTGTCTGAGGTGTGTTCTCAGTCGAAGAAATCCCACGATACCCCGAAGCGGAATCCGCGGTCCTGCATGGGATAGGAGGGAACCATAAAATAGTCGTATCCCGTCAATCCGCTGTTTAAATGCTTCATTACCAGAAACATTTTCGCCCGCTTCACCCGCAGGTTTACAAAGCCGTCGATGTAGGGATTGCTGCCGGTTTTCACCCTGTTTTGCAGGTAGAAGGAGCGGAGCGCCGGCATATAGGCGTCGCCGAAGAAGGCGGTGTTGTACATCACCGAAAGGCCGGTATTCAGGTGCAACGCCCTTTTGAACAGCGCAACCGAATAGGCGGCGGTAAGCCGTCCTGCGAGGTCGGGCAGGCGGAGCAGATCGGCATTGGAAGCGTTCTGCCAGACGGCAAACGCCTGAATGTCGAAGTGCCCCAGCGAAAAGCCGGTGTATCCGTAAAGCTGGGTAACCGCAATACCGCTTCCGGCGCGGGCAGGCTGTGCATTTTCGTCGAAATAGACCCAGCCGTCGAGGTTGTAGAAGTTGAAGCCGGCGCTGATGTGCTGGCGTGTGTACATCACCTTACTGCTCAGAATGGTCTGCTGGCCGAAGCTGTTTTCCCAGCGGAAATGGTTGGACGAGTGGTACTGAAACAGATAGTCGGGCTGCAGGGCATCCACTGCCAGCGATGCGGTGAGATTTCCCCAGGATGTGGAATTATTGTACGCCGGAAGGGTAAGCATGGCCGAAACTCCCTTGTCGCCGTTGAAAGGGGCGCCGTTGCTGAGCCAGATTTTTCCCTCGGCTTTGGCCATCCCGAAGGCGTTAGCCGAAACATAGGCAAAGGGCGTCAGGCGATTGAACCGTTTGGTTACCGAATCATTTTTATATACCACAAAAGCGTGCTCTATCCCCGCCCTGAGTATCACCGCCTTGTCGCTTCCCCTGGCTTTGCCCACCCCGCCTTCGAACACAAGCTGATTGGTAAATTCGTGAAAGAAAATGGAGTCGAAGGTAATCAGCGAGTCGGCAAAAATGTCGGGATAAAATCCCGAACGGGGATTGGCGTCGGTGTAGAGCAGGGCATTGCGGTTGTAGGTGAAGGTGTGCCTGAAAAAGTTGGTGCGCTCCGGATTGAAGAAGAGGCGCGCCTGTTTTTCGGCCGGCTGAAGCTTTTTGAGGGTATCAGGAGTGGCTTTCGCCGCCTTCGCCAGGCTGTCGGCAAGTTTTTCCGCTTCTTCCGTCAGGCGCGGATTCCGCCCGAAGTAGTAATACTCCCGTATCTGAAAACCGCTCTCCTTGATCAGGTTGTCGGCATTCTCCAGCCTGATGGCGATTCGTTTGCGGTCGGTTTCGTAGTTGGTGGTAAAAACCGTATCGTGGAGGATTCCGCCGTTTTCGCGCCATTTCATGCGGTTGTTGCGGTAGTAGGCAAGCACGGCAAAGCGTTCGTTGTCGGAAACAAACTGTCCCTGCAGCGCCACACCGGCGTTGTCGGCCTTCTGGCGGTTGTACAGCCCGATGGAGTTGATAAGGTTAACATCAATGCCGACGCTCAGCCCGCGGGCAATGTTCTGGCTGTGGGTGAAGCCGAAAAGCTGCTCCTTGCCGTTGCCGAACGAGTAGGAGAGATTGGTATAGGGGCCGAACTGGCGGAAATAGCGGAGGTTGCTGTTCTTCAGCAGGTAGTCGCTGAAAAGATAGGGCGAAAACCTGAAACCGGAGCTCTTTTCCGGATTGAAAACCAGCGGATAGTACGCCAGCCCGATGTTTCCGAGTCCGGCATTCAGTTGCTGCGGCCCTTCGGCGGGATCGTAAAACTGAAAGCCGGTAAGCAGGGTGTCGCCGGTGCGTTTCAGCGTCCCGTTTCCGGGCCACCGCTCATCGGCGTGGAAATAGAAGACCGATGCCGTATCGGGCGAACGCTGCTCGCCGGAACTCCCTACGGGCATTCCGCCGCCACCGGCCCTGACAGGTTCCTGTGCCCGGATTCCGGCAATACCGGCAAGCATTATTAAAACGATGAGCGTGATTTGGCGCATAAAACTGCAAAATTGCAGTTGCAAAGATAAAATTAACGGAGCTTATTCACCCGGTTTGCCGGGGATTATTCTCTCATCATGCACAGCTTCGGCTGCCGGATGGCCAATTCCGCATTTATTCTGACGGCTCCGTTTGTGATTTCGCTGCCGAATGAAAACTTCCCTATCTTTGGAACTGCAACAGTAAACCCGAACTTATGAAACTGTTCCGTTTTATTCTGCCGGCTCTGATTCCGGTATTTTTATGTTCATGCAGCACAAATTCAGAAAAAGCAAAATCCGAAAGTATGGAGCAACCTTCCGGGAAAGCCGTAGTCTATCAGATATTTACCCGTTTATACGGCAACACCAACACCACTAACAAACCCTGGGGAACCATTGAAGAGAACGGGGTGGGCAAGTACAACGACATCAATGATAAGGCGCTGGAGGAGATCCGGGCGATGGGCGTTACGCACATCTGGTACACCGGTGTGCCGCACCATGCTGTTATCCGCGATTATTCCGCCTATGGCATCAGCGACGACGACCCTGATGTGGTGAAGGGCAGGGCGGGAAGCCCCTATGCGGTGAAGGATTACTACAATGTAAATCCCGATCTGGCGGTGGATCCGGCGAATCGCCTGGAAGAGTTCCGTGCATTGGTGGAGCGCACCCACCGCCACGGAATGAAGGTAATCATAGATATTGTGCCCAACCATGTGGCGCGCCACTACAAATCGCTGTCGAACCCTCCGGGAGTTGAAGATTTCGGCGCATCTGACGACCCCTCGGTGGAGTATGCCCGCAACAACAACTTCTACTACATCCCCGGCCAGCCGTTCCGGGTGCCTCAGTTTCCTGAGTGGTACAAACCGCTGGGCGGCGATCCCCATCCGCTGGCAGACGGGAAATTCATCGAATTTCCCGCAAAATGGACCGGCAATGGTTCGCGTATGGCGCAGCCCGACTTCAACGACTGGTACGAAACCGTGAAAATCAACTACGGTGTGAAACCCGACGGAACCAAAGATTTTGAAACCCTCCCCGCCGGCTTCGAAAACGAGCCTGCCGCCGCCCATTACAATTTCTGGCAGGGTAAGGATGTGCCCGACAGCTGGAAGAAGTTCCGCGATATTGCCCTCTACTGGATTGAGTTTGGGGTGGACGGATTCCGGTTTGATATGGCCGAGATGGTGCCGGTGGAGTTCTGGAGCTTTATGAACTCCTCCATCAAAAATGCCAGGCCCGATGCCTTCCTGCTTGCCGAGGTGTATAACCCCTCGCTCTACCGCGATTACATCCGTCTGGGCAAAATGGACTATCTGTATGATAAGGTGGAGCTGTACGATACCCTGAAGAATATCATTCAGGGGCATGGCTCGGCCGACCACATCGAAGGGATTCAGAACGGGCTGGCCGATATCGAACACCACATGCTGCACTTTCTCGAAAACCATGACGAACAGCGGATTCCGAGCCGCGATTTTGCGGGCAATGCCGTAAAAGGAAAGCCGGCAATGGTATTGAGCTCAACCATCAGCACTTCGCCGACCATGGTTTATTTCGGTCAGGAGGTGGGTGAGCCGGGCGACGGCAATGCAGGCTTCGGAAGCGAAACCCGTACCACCATCTTCGACTACTGGGGTGTTCCGGCCCACCAGCGCTGGATGAACGGCGGAAAGTTCGACGGCGGACAGCTCTCGGCGGAGGAGAAGGAACTGCGCGATTTCTATTCGCGCCTGCTCAACTTCACCATCCGGAGTAGCGCCCTGATGGGGAAATACTACAGCCTGCACGCCCACAACCGGATAAACAGCCCCGGCTATTACGAGAAGGGATTTGCGTTTGCCAGATGGAGCAGCGATGAGCAACTGATTGTGCTGGTGAACTTTAAGGATTGGGCTACCGATGAATACGAACTTCAGCTCCCCGCTGAGGTGATTAAGGAATGGAATCTTGCCGATGGCAAATACGCCCTAACCGATCAGCTTTACGGTGAAGTGAAACCGGAGCTGGTGGTTTCCGAAGGCGCCGGAAAGGTAAAAATCAGTCTGCCACCCCTTGCCTCGCTGATTCTTAAACTGGAAAAATGACAGAGGATTCCCTGAGTTCCATGGGCCCCGACCCTCAAATTCTTGTGCAGCTTGTGCGTATGTCCATGCCTTTCGGCAGATACAAGGGCCGGCTGCTCTGCGATCTGCCTGTATCGTATCTGGAATGGTTCGGCCGCAACGGATTCCCGGAAGGGAAACTCGGCATGCTGCTTCAAACCATCTATGAAATTAAGCTCAACGGGCTGGAGTACCTGCTGGAGCCGATCAAAAGAAATCATCAGAAATGAAACCCGCTTCGATTGCAATGCTGAAAAGCGAACTGGCCGGCCGCTCGCAGAAGGAGCTGACTGAGATTTGCCTGCACCTGGCCAGATACAAGGCAGAGAACAAGGAACTGCTCTCCTATCTGTTGTTCGAAGCCGACGACGAAGCCGCCTATGTGCGCGAAATAAAGCTGGAAATCAGCCGTCTGTTTGCTGAAATCAATACTTCGCACATCTATTTTATCCGCAAGGGAGTGAGGAAGATAGTTCGAAACATAAACAAATACATCCGTTTCTCCGGATCGAAGCAGACCGAAGCGGAGCTGCTGCTCTTCTTCTGCCGCTCTCTGAAAGAAGCCGGTTTTGAATGGCAGCAGGCCAACTCACTGGTTAATCTCTATAAAAACCAGATTCAGAAAATTGAAAAAGCGCTTTCGGCACTGCACGAAGACCTGCAGCACGATTACCGTGAGGAGCTGAAATCGTTATAGGTCAGAAACTTCTATTTCTACTTTTTCTTCCGGAAAAGCTGATAATCAAGCGAATATTTTCCAGGGCCGGTAAAGAAGAGGGTGGTGAAAATCATCAGGTAGAGCAGTGCCAGTTCTCTTGCGGCAAAAGGCTGTCCGGCGCTGGCAATAAAGGCGGCAACAAGCATGGTTACCATCAGCGGGATAACGCTCAGCCTGGTAAACAGCCCGAGAATCACAAACAGCGACATCAGCACTTCGGCAAAAATGGCGAGCGAAAGCCCCAGCATCACACTGCCCAGAACCGGCAGAAAAGAGCCGTCTTCAACCATGCGGGAGAAGCTCATAACCTTGAATAAACCATGATTTAAAATCATGAAGGCAGCGGGGACCACCCGTAATACGAGCAATCCGAGGTCGGCCATCGACCTGCTGCAGAAATTGTTAATACATTTTAGCATATGTTGTCGGTTTTTCTATGTAAGAACAAGAATATGTCATAAAGGTTCAAAAGGCTCAGGGGGGAGCAATCCTTTTGTTTTTTTATCTGAGAAAATATGTCATTAAAAAGATTTGATTAATTATATGATTGAATATCAATAGTATATAATTAAAATTTCAACCAATTAAAATGCTTTAACCGGTAATTCATAATCAGGAAAACGATATTTTTTTTATTTGCGCCATCTCCATATTTTTGCCGCAAATTTTCACCAACCAGCCACACTGAATTATGAAACAAAAAATCATTGTTTTACTCTTGGCGCTCATCGCTTCCGGCGCCATGTCACAGAATGTTCAGCTTCATTACGATCTGGGCAAAGACCGCAAGTATCTGACCAGCACGGTTGAGATGTTCAGGCCCGACAAATGGGGCTCTACCTTCTTTTTCATCGATATGGATTACAATGTCGGTGAGGTAAAGGGAGTATGCCTTGCCTATTTTGAGATTGCCCGTGAAATCAACCTTGGCAAATCGCCCTTTGCATTTCATGCCGAGTACAACGGCGGTTTCGGCCAGTTTCAGATAGGTAGCGATCAATATGCATATCAGATCAACGATGCGTGGCTGGGTGGTGTGGACTACATCTGGAACAACAGCGATTTTACCCGCGGATTTACCTTTCAGGCTTTGTACAAGTACATCAGGGGGAAGCACGATGCAGCCTTTCAGCTTACCGGCGTGTGGTATATGCATCTGCTGGACAAGAAGTTCACTTTCAGTGGTTTCGCCGATTTCTGGCGCGAAGACAACGCATTTCTCAAAGGGGAGTCGGTAAAAAAGACGAAATTCATATTCCTAGCCGAACCTCAGTTCTGGTATAACATCACTTCCAATATTTCAGTCGGAAGCGAAATAGAGCTGGGCAGCAATTTCGGCACAGCCGAAGGCTTTGTGGTAAACCCCACCGTTGCAGCCAAATGGACATTCTGATTTAACCCAAAAAACGAAATCCCATGTTTGAAAAGATATTCCGGTTAAGCGAAAACAAAACCAATGTCCGTACCGAAGTGCTGGCGGGTTTAACCACTTTTATGACCATGGCCTATATCCTGGCTGTGAACCCTTCCATTCTGAGTGCGACCGGCATGGATAAAAACGCGCTGTTTACGGCTACGGTGCTCGCTTCGTTTGCCGCAACGCTGGTGATGGCGCTGTATGCAAAGCTGCCGTTTGCACTGGCTCCGGGAATGGGGCTGAATGCCTTTTTTGCCTTTACGGTGGTTCTTGGAATGGGACATAGCTGGCAGTTCGCCATTACCGCCGTTTTTATCGAAGGCATCATCTTTATTTTGCTTACCGCATTTAACATCCGCGAGCTGATTGTAAACAGCCTTCCGAAAAACATGAAACATGCGGTTTCGGCGGGAATCGGGCTGTTTATTGCGTTTATCGGACTTCAGAATGCCGGCCTGATCATCCGTAACGATGCGGTACTGGTAGGCCTGGGCTCGGTAAAATCGTCAACGGCCATTGTTGCGCTTGCCGGAATCGTCATTACCGGTGTACTGCTCGCCAAAAATGTGAAGGGCGCTCTGCTTATCGGGATTGGCGCCTCGGCGCTGATTGGTTTGCCGCTGGGAGTTACCCACTTGCCCGAAGGCAGCCTGGTTTCGCTGCCTCCCTCATTGTCGCCTATTTTTATGAAGATGGAATTCCATCGCATTTTCACTTTTGATATGCTGGTGGTGGTCTTCACCTTCCTGTTTGTGGATATGTTCGATACCGTCGGAACGCTGGTTGGGGTGAGTGACAAGGCCAATATGCTGGGCCCGGGCGGCGAAGTGCCGCGGGTAAAGCAGGCGCTGTTTGCCGATGCCATTGGGACCACCTTTGGCGCAATGCTCGGCACCAGTACCGTTACCACCTATGTTGAAAGCGCTTCAGGCGTTGCCGAAGGCGGACGGACCGGACTTACCTCGCTTACCGTTGCCGGACTTTTCCTGCTTTCGCTCTTTCTGGCTCCGCTGTTTCTGATTATCCCCGCAGCGGCCACCGCTCCGGCGCTGTTCCTGGTGGGGCTCTTCATGCTCACCCCAATTCTGAAAATCGATTTCAGCGACTTCACCGAATCCATACCGGCATTCTTTACCATTATCATGATGCCCTTAGCCTATTCAATTGCTGAGGGTATTGTATTTGGAATGTTGTCGTATGTAATTCTGAAAGTGCTGTCGGGTAAATTCAAGGATGTAACCTGGGTAATGTACCTGCTTGCCGCACTCTTTATTCTGAAATTTGTGTTGGGATAGGCCGTTGAATGGATTTTTGAAGTCGGAGGTCGGAGGTCGGAGGTCGGAAGTCGGAGGTCAGAGGTCAGAGGTCAGAGGTCAGAGGTAAGAAGTAAGAGGTAAGAAGTAAGAGGTAAGAAGTAAGAGGTCAGAGTGAAAAGTAACCCGCCAGAGGCGGAGCGCCGCCAGGCGCTGCATCCGCCGCGGCGGAGCCACGGCCACGGACCGGGACTGCAAATCTCCTGCCGGCAGGCAGGAGTGCAAATTTTCATCCGCCAGAGGCGGAGCACCGTTAGGTGCTTCAAATCTTCAAATGCACCGTTAGGTGCTTCAAATCTTCATCCGCCGTGGCGGATCAAATCCGCCTTTGGCGGGTCAAATCTTCAAATTCCCTTCTTCAGCAGCTTTTCAAGGTAATGAAACTCAATTCCAAACTCCTTTTTCAGAGCGGAAATCCGTTTCAAAACCTCTATATCGGGTTCGGCGACTGTCTTTTTACGGATGGCCGATATCATTACATTCTTCGGGGTGTGTTCGGATGAGATAAACTCAGCCACTGCGGTTTTGTAGCCCCAGGCTTCCAGTATCATGGCGCGAAGGGTATCGGTGAGGGTTTTCGGCCTGGCGTTCGGCGAAGATGCCGTAGCGGGTAATCTCTCTCAGCGTTCCGGGCGGATTCAGTTGCTTTCTGATCTGTTTGTGGCAGCACGGAGCCACCATAATTACCCGTGCATCCGAGCTGATGCCCCGGAAAATGGCTTCGTCGGTGGCGGTATCGCAGGCGTGCAGCGCTATCAGCACATCAATGGAGGGAAGGAGGGCGGTTTCGATGGAGCCGGTAATAAACCGGAGCTTGCCGAAACCGGCTTTTTCCGCCACCGAATTGCAGAAATCCACCAGTTGCGGGCGCAGTTCTACCCCCGTCATGCTGAACGGCTTCCCGAAGTTGCGGCTGAGGTGGTCGTAAAGTGCAAAGGTGAGGTAACCTTTCCCCGATCCCATATCGGCTATGGTGAAATTATCGGGCAGGGCGGCAGTTTTCAGCACATCATCCACCAGTTCGGCGTACCGGTTTATCTGCCTGAATTTGTCCTCCATGCCCGCTTTAACCTTCCAGTTTTCGGTCACAACACCCAGCTCGCGCAGGTAGATGTTGTTTTCGGCGGAAATCAGCCTTCGCTTTATTTTATCGTGGCGGTAAACCGGAAGTTCGGTGGATGAGGGCGCCTTTTTCAACAGGCGGCTGTTCCCTTTTCTGTTGCTCAGATAGCTGTAATCGGCCGTGGAGGTATACAGGTCGGCATTCAGAAACGATCCGGCAAGCAGCTTTTCAATTTCGGCGGAAGCATCCGAAGCGCTGTAATTTGTGGTGATGTCTTTTGTGGCATACCGGTAAACAAACTGCAATACCGCTTCGCCGCGAATCACCACCGGCCGGATAAATACATTGTTCAGATCAGAATCCTTCCGGCGTTTGTTGCTGAGGGTGGCTTTTATCAGGGTGGAATCGCCAAAACCCTCGTTCAGTCGGGTAATCAGCGCATTTATGTTTTCTTCGGATGCCATGGAGCGGTTTTTAAAACGCAAATTTAATACGAATTAGCCAATAAGAAATTTGTAAAATCCCACTGCTTGATTCTGAGTGTTTTAACAACTCGGTCGCCAATATCCGGTTTCAATTGTTTTTTTTTACCTCTAAATCTTTTCTGAAACTTCCGTTTTCCCGAACTTCTTTCTGAACCATTGGCCGGTTTCAATCAAATAATAGTAGAACAGGGGGATGATCCACAAACTAACGGCAGTTCCGAAAGTCATTCCGCCGAGTATGGTGAGCGAAAGCGGTAATTGCAATTTTGCGCCCAGTCCGCTGCCTATCATCTGGGGTACCAGTGCTATAACGGTAACCAGTGCGGTCATTACAATGGGTTTCAGCCTGCGGCTTCCGCCTTCGTGTATGGCCGCTTTCAGCTCCCAGCCCTCTTTGCGCAACTGGTTGATGGTGTCAATCTTCAGTATTGAGTCGTTGATGATGATACCTCCCATTACGATAAAACCGATCAGCGACATGGCATTGATGGAGTTACCTGCCGCATAAAGGACAATGGCGGCAAAGGCAATATCGAGAGGAAGCTCGGTAAGCACTACCCACGGAATACTGAGCGACTCGAACTGTGCTGCAAGAATAAAAAAGAGCAGCATTATGGAGATTATCATAATTACCGTCATTTCCGACATCATCTTCCGGTTACTGAAATAGCTTCCCGAGAAGCCGGCTTCCAGCCCGGGGTTTTTTCTTACAATTTCTTCCACCGTTTTAATAACCTGCGGTGTTTCATTGGCCGTAGCCGCAATCTGCAGAGGTACATAAATTCCTTCGGCGCCCCCGTAAATGGTGCGGTAGTCGTTGCTGAGTTCAATATTTATCAGGTTTTTTACCGGGAATTTCCGGCCGTATCTGTTGCTGACAAACAGCGTATTTACTGCACGCTCCATCGTCATGGGGTCAGAGCCGATCAGTATGGGGATGTAGCGGTCCGAAGCCTTCAGATTATCGGTGTAATTGTTGTTAAAGGCTGTTTTCAGTGTATTTACGATATCGTTGTATTCGATGTGGTAAAGGAGCAGTATTTCGGGCCTTACGGTAATCAGATATTGCTGGCGCGTGGGAA
Source organism: Bacteroidales bacterium Bact_23 (assembly GCA_001603685.1). Taxonomy (GTDB): domain Bacteria; phylum Bacteroidota; class Bacteroidia; order Bacteroidales; family Lentimicrobiaceae; genus Lentimicrobium. The sequence continues at coordinate 6,538 of LUZO01000180.1, read as the reverse complement.
TTCTTTCGCCGGCGATATTCAGACTGCTGTTGATTTCAGCAGCTACCGTATTTGCAAGGCTGATGGGCGGGGGAGTATCGCTGTTGCCTGTTCTCAGCCTTACCGTCAGGTTGCTTTCGCGGGCCGAAAATACTTTCATAAACGGATTCTCAGGATCGGCAAAGGAGAATGAAGCTTTCGGATAGTTGGTATTTAGATACGACCCGAGCATAGCGGTTAACTCTCTCAGATGCCTGCTGCTTTTCACATTCAAATAGAGCTGACATTCATAAGGGCTCATATCCAGCCCGCGGTTCAGCACAAACTGCTGCTCGCCAATGAATGCATTTGACTGTTGCAGCCGCTCGCCGGGGATTTTAAGCAGTTGTTTTACCCTGCGGCTGTTTTCATCGGCGTGGATGTTCTCGTTCCAGTCAACCTTCAGTATGGTTTCATGCTGCGGAAGAATGGGCAGTTGCCGTTTGTCCATTACCTTTATGGATACCACTCCGCCAATCATAACCAGGGCAAGCACGCCAAAGGTAATCCAGTGATGCCTGAAAATAAAATCAAATCCCTTGTGGTACGACCTCTCCATATCAAAGAGTTTCAGTTTCTTCAGAAAGGCGATCTCTTTGTGTTTGTCGCTTTTATGGTGTACCAGATGGAAAAGGGTAGGAGTGAGGGTAATTGATATCAGCAGAGAGATGCCTTGGCCGATGGCGATGGCCACCGCCTGATCGTAAAACAGGGCTCCGGCAATTCCGCTCAGGAAGATAAGCGGGATAAAAATGGCGCATGAAGTAAGGGTTGAAGATATCATGGGAGCGATAACTTCGTTGGTTCCCTTAACAATGGCCTGCAACAGCGGATTTCCCCGTTCCTGATACTGTATAATATTGTCAATCACTACAATAGAGTTGTCAACCATCATTCCTATTCCCAAAATAAGACCAGAAAGAGAGACAATATTGAGCGAAATGCCAAAGACATAGAAGAAGAACAGACAAATAACTAAAGTAACCGGCATGGTAAGTGCGATGAGCATTGGGCTGCGGTAGTCTCTGATAAAGAAAAACATAACAATGATGGCCAGAAAGGCGCCTTGTATCAGGTTCTCTTTCAGGTTGTCGATGGTATAGGTAAGCAAAAACGACTGATCCTGGCTGGTTTCAAAATCGATGCCCGGGTAATTGCTCTTCAGCTCTTCCACAACTTCATTCACCTCGTCTCTCATGGTTTCTATGCGTGCATCACTGCTTTTGATCAGCCCCAGACAAACGGCCTGTTTTCCCTGCGACAGATACATCCCCTGCATGGTTTGCGGACGGATCCCCACCCTGGCAATTCTTTCAAGCGGTATCGGCTGGCCGTGAACATTAACCAGTACCGATTTTACATCGTCGATGGTGCGGAGCTCATTTCTGAAAATCAGGTTATACTGCAACTCTCCCTCTCTGACCATTATTCCGCTAACACTTATGTTGTTCTGTTTCAGGGCATAACCAATATCGTCGGTGCTGAGGTTCAGATTCTGCATCATTGATTCGTCGGGAATGATGTAGAGTTCGGGCTTGGTAATGCCGCTGATATCGGCAAAAGCAACGCTTTGAAGCTGCTCAATGCGGCGGCGGATAATGGTTTCGGCAAATGTGCTGAGCTCATTGAATTCCTCATCCTGGTATTTGGAGGCTGTATCCTTCAGGCTTAGATTGAGAAGAAAAACGGGGATATCGGTAGCGCTTGCCTTGATGATTTTTGGCCGCCTGACTTCGCGGGGGAGTGTGGCCATTGCCGCATCTACTTTGTCGTTTACTTCAATGAAAGCGTAATCGGTATTGGTTCCATAGCTGAATCTGAGGCGGATAATGGAGCTGTTGTCGCGGGTTTCGCTGCTGATGTCTTCGAGGCCGGGCAACTGCAGCAGCCTGGCGCGCATCCCCGAAACAATGGAACGCTCAAGGTCAATGGCATTGGTATTGGGGTGCGTTATATAAACCGTAATTTCAGGAATCTTTATATCCGGAAGCAGCGATACAGGAAGTAATCCGATTACCACCAGGCCGATCACCACAATGGCGATGAACGATATGATTACGGCAATGGGCCTCTCAACCAGGTATTTGACCATAAAATCAGTTTTTATGTGGATGAATTACAGATGAATTGTTATTGCCGGCTTTCTTCAGATCCAAACGGATCAGCAGCGGAAGAAATAGAATGAAAATGGGCACCGAAACTACCAGCCCGCCAATGGTACCCGATGCAAAAGCAGTCCAGAAGCCTGTTTTTTCATCGAACAGCAAAAACGGAATCAGCCCCAGAATGGTTGAAGCCGTTGTTAAGAATATCGGAATGATTTTCAGATGATATGCTTTCAGATAGTTCGACAGATTGTCGTGGCGGTTCGACTTCCGAAGTTGGTTCAGATCGTTGATGATGTAAATGGCCATATTTACCGAAAGCCCGCTAAGCAGCAGCAGCGATGCATATCCGCCCTCATCGAAAACAATGTTAAAATGGTAGAAAGTCAGAAAAACCCCGATGAACGACATGGGGATGATGCTGATAACTACAAGCGGTTGTAAAAGCGATTCGAAAAGTATGGCGCTGATTGCCCAGATTATCACAACGATAAGGGCCAGTAAACTGTATTGCAGAGGTTTGTCGCCAAACATCCAGGATAAACGGTAATCCGGTATTTCTGCCTTGTAACCCATTGGCAGCATTTTGTTTAGCTTTTCAGTTTCGCGTTTTAGTATTTTTTTGGCAAGCTGGTCAGGGCCTAGAAAATCGTAAGCCACAATAATGATATAGGATTGGTCTTTCTTGTAAATATTGCCGTCAACTTTTACAGATACCAGTTTTGCCGCATCGGCGGGCTTTAATCTTATGCTGTCGTTTCCTGCTCCCGTATTCATCAGCATCCACAGGTCGAATTTCTCGAGATCGGAAGCGGTGAGGCGGGCTTGCAGATATCCGTCATTGCCGGCTATTGTGGTTTGGGCGGTAGGCCCGGCGGTGTATTGATAAAGGTCGGACAGGTAATCGAAATAGCCCAGGCCGGCAGCCGCCAGCAGCGATTTGTCGATACTCAGACCAAGCTCATCAACAACGCGGCTTTGCTGATAAAGATCATTGCCGCTGAAAATGGCAATATTCTGAATACGCGGATTCTGCATCAGGGTGTCGTTGAGCCGGTGGGCATGGGCAATCAGTTCGCGGTAATCGTATCCGCTGAGTCTTATTTGCGACATACGCCATCCATCACCCAATTCATTGCTAAACCATTCGTTTCGCATATATATCCCGAAATCGGCACCGGCGAACTCGTTTGCTTTGCCGATCATAAAATCCTTGACTATGCCCGGATGGTGTGTTTTCTGCGCTTCTTCCTTAAAATAGACAATGATGCTTGCATCCTGAGGGTTGTTTACATAGGTCTGAAACTGCCTGATGGCGGGAAATTGCGAAAGATAACCTTCGAGCTTTACACACACATCGTTAAGCTGGCCAATGGTTGTGCCGGTCGGTAACGATACCCTGATGTAGAGGTTTACCTCGCCTGATGGCTGATAATAGCTGCTGCGCGAGGAAACATGATTCATAAACAGAGAGAGGCTTCCTCCGGTTAGCTTTTCGAGCGGGCGGTACAGAATATTCCTGAAAAAAGCACTGCCAAGCGTGTGGTTGTATAGGCTAGCTCCCGGCTTGCTGCTGTCGATAGAAGTGGGGAGAAGTTGAACCGGAAGCCCGAATGCAAGAATCATCAGTATTATAAAAACCGGACGAAATCTGACGGCAAATTTTATATATGCCCGATAGAGACGGTTGAAAAAGGCAACCCGTTTCAGGCGGGCAATGCTGCGGGGTTTGCGGTGCCGGCTGATATTGAGCCCCTCCATCAGCGAGGGAATAAAAAACAGGGCAACAAATAGTGAAACAGCAAGGTTGATAATGATAACATAGGAGAAGTCAATCAGATTGGCACGGTCGGATTCATCCAGAAAAAAGATTACCACCAATGCTCCAAGGGTAGTCAGCGTTGCTCCCAAAACCGCCATAAATACATTGAGCGAGCGGCGATAAAGCAGGTAATCCGTCATCATTATGTAATTGTCGATGATGATGCCAATGCTCACGGTTATGCCGGCAATTGAAACCAGATGGATTTCTACACCAAATAAATAGTAAAAGATTATTGCTATGGCAATGTTGACAATCAGGCTGATCATAATGAGCAGCAGGTAGCGGAAGCTGCGCTGAACCAGGAGTACAAAAAGCAGCAGCAAAACAATAGCAGCCGTGATTCTTCGGGTGGTTTTACTGATTTCACGCCTGAGGTATTCGCTGGAGTCATACATTTTTATCAGCGACCAGTCGTCGGGTAAGGCTGAACTTATTTTGCTTTCTGCCTCGTAAATTTTGTTTGCCAGTGCAATCTGATTCGAAGCCGGAGTGGCATAAATGTTTATTGATATTGTGGTTTTGCCGTTTATCCTGAAATAGCCCGAAGGTTGCTGTTCATCAACTTCAAGTGTTGCAACATCGCCTGCCGTAATGATTGTACCATTATTATTTACCAGGGGAATTGACTTCCACATGTTTTCCGGGTCGTTCCAGCCTTCATGGGCCATGCTGACGGGAACCGAGATCAGGGTGCTGTCGGCAGTCAGATGTCGTGAAGTGCCTATACCGTTCATTTGCTGCCATTTGTATATGGCATTTGCCACATATTGAGGGCTTATTCCGTATTGCCGAAGCAGTTCAGAGTTGTATCTGAACCGCCACTCAAGGGGAGATGCACCGTGGACTTCTATTCCGCTCAGCCCGTTTACCCCGGCCAGCGTTCTTACAATGTTTGTTTCAGCATAAGTTTTAAGCGTTTGCGAGCCGGCATTTCCATTAAGGGTGTAAGAGATAAGCAGTTGTTTCCCGCTGTTGTCTCTGCGCCCGCTGCTTATCTCCGGATAGCCTACATCGGCAGGCAAATGCTGCCATACATCCTTGATTAAGGAAAGAACATGAAAACGAAGCGTTTCGATGTTGGTACCCGACCCGGTTTCCAATGTAATATAGCCATAACCGGCACTGCTGAACGATTCGATATGGCGGATGCCGGGGAGGGTTGAAAATGCACCCTCAAGTACAGCGGTTACCTCATGCTCTACTACCTGGGGTGAGGCTCCGGGGTATATAAAGCTTACCGTAAGGGCATCGGTTATCCGGCCGGGGTTCAGCTTTATGGTAAGACGAGAAATAAGCACCAAGCCTACAAGTGCAAATAGCACAAACAGAATGTTCAGTGTATAGGCACTGAACAGTTTTCGACCCTCTGTATGCACTTCGCCCGCCATAGGCTTAGTGTTTGGGATTTGAAACAATAACCGGAGCCTGATGCCCGATGGTAAGGTTGTTGCTGATTATGATTTCCTGCCCGGGTTCAAGGCCTTCGGTAATGGTGTAGTGGGTGCTGTTTTCGTAACCGGTAGTAACATAATTCCAAATTGCCAGCCCGTCTTCAACCGTAAAGACGATCTGCCGGTTCTGGCGCGCCAGAACCGCCGGTTTCGGAACAATTATCTGGTCCGGAATAGCAGTTTTTAACACGACTTTTACTTTCATTCCGTCAATTAACCGGCCATCGCTGTTTGGAACTGCTGCCGTAACTGAAATGGTTCCATTGCTACTTAGCATTGGATCGGCACCGGTTACCCGGCCACTGAAGCGGGTGCCCGGCATGGCCACCGGAATCACTTCAACGGCAGCACCCTGTTTTACAGCAGCAGCGTCGTGCTCAAGCACTTCGAAAACGGCCAGCATCTCGCGGGTATTCAATAGGGTACACAGATTTTTATATTCTGATGAAGGCGTATAGGCACGGGCTGTAAGGCCGGCAACCATACCGCTTACCGGAGCCGAAAGCCGCGTGTTGGACAACTCGCGGCGCGCTTTCTCAAGCTCGAGGTTTGCCTGCTGCAAACCCGAACGCAGCCTGGCAACCGATTTAACCTTTGCGGGAGCAGCCGAGGTATCGGTTGAACTGTAGCCGGACAGCAACAACTGATCGTTGTACTCAATCTCAGCCTGGCGATGGTTAATCAGAGCCTGCTCATAAGCCTGTTTCTGACGGTAATCATCTATCTGCGCAAGAAGTTGCCCGGCGCTGACCCACTGCCCGTTCCTGACATTTACACTAATCAGGTTGCCCTGTACCTCGAAAGGAATTATGGCTTTTTGTCCCGCCTGTAATGTGCCGTTGCACCAGTTTTCGATAGTAAAAGTGCCTTGTTTTACCAGCGCCGTTTCAACAACTACGGTATCATTGGCAGGAATGGATGATATACCTGTCCCTTCCCCGGCAGGAGTGTGTCCGTCCTGATTGCAGGCCGTAATGAACAGAAAAATAGCAAAAATTGTGGTGTAAATTGGAGTTTTAGGCATGTCGGAAGCTTTATAAAAATTTATTGCCGGAAACATTAAAGGCTATTTGGGTTTTTAATTTACTCTGTTTTTGGCTTGCTGTTATTAATATTATTATACAATACCGGTTTATAGC
>LUZO01000179.1 GCA_001603685.1 Bacteroidales bacterium Bact_23 | reverse complement strand
TAAGCCAATTAACAATATTTCTAATTTTGTGTTCGAAAAAAAGAAACATTAATCTAAAAAGCCCTGCCTTGCACAAGTTCAATCGCGAAACGCTTTCTGAGGTAAAAGAGCTGTTAAATAAGGTAAACGGCAACATAGTAATTACCACGCATTACAACCCTGACGGCGATGCGCTGGGTTCGGCGCTTGCCCTGGGCAGATACCTTGAAAAAGCCGGGAAGCAGGTAAGCATTATCATTCCCAACGATTTCCCTGATTTCCTTAAATGGATGCCGGGACAGGAAAACGCCATTATTTACTTTCACCATGCAAACAAGGCGAACGAGCTTCTCGAAAAAGCCGAAGTTATTTTTTGCCTCGATTACAATGCCGTCCACAGGGTAAATTACTTCGGGAAGCAATTATTTGAGGCCGGGGGAGTTAAGATACTGATAGATCACCACATCCAGCCGGAGCCGGATTTTGATTATATGTTTTCGGTAATCGAAACCTCTTCCACTTCCGAACTGGTATATGATTTCATCTGTGGCATGGGCGATTCAGATCTGATTGATACGGAAATAAGCATCAGCCTCTATGTCGGCATAATGACCGATACCGGATCATTTAACTATGGATGCAACTATCCGCACACTTTCGAGGTGGTGGCAGAACTGATCAGGCGGGGGATTGATGTGGAGCAGATTCACCGGCTGGTGTACGACACCTATTCTGAGAAAAGGATGCGGCTGCTTGGCTTTTGTCTGAGCGAAAGGATGACGGTTCTGGAGGAATATGCCACCGCCTACATCTGGCTGAGTGAAGAGGATATGCAAAAGTTCGATTTTAAACCCGGTGATTCTGAGGGTATTGTAAATTATGCTCTTTCGATAAAGGGAGTCAGTTTTGCCGCTTTCTTCACCGAAAAGCCTGACAGAATACGGATCTCTTTCCGCTCAAAAGGTGATTTTTCGGTAAACACCTTTGCACGGCTGCATTTCGAAGGCGGAGGCCACAGGAACGCTTCAGGCGGCGATTCATTTATGTCGCTAACCGAAACATTGGAAAAATTCACTGCCCTGCTTCCGCAATATGCAGAAGAACTGAACCTTTCAGCGAGCAAAAGTGCGGTGCTGACAATGAAATAGAATATCAGGAGAAAAGCTATGAAAATCCGTTTAATACCTCTTTTTCTACTACTGCTGCTGATTTCGTGCAATTCGGGAAATCAGCAGGAAGATGAGCGCAACCTTGACACGAAAGAGCTGGAAAACACGCTGGTATATGCAAACAAGCAGGCAGTAAGAGCTGAAGATGAGCAGATTAACGACTTTCTGGAACGCTATAACTGGAAGATGGAGGAGACCGGCACCGGCTTGCGTTACGCCATCTACAAGCACGGGAACGGGCCAAAGGCAGAACCGGGAAAAGTAGCGGTACTGCGCTATTCCGTCCGCCTGATTACCGGTGATGAGATTTACAATTCCGAAAAGGATGGCCTGAAGGAATTTCTGATTGGAATGGGCGGAGTTGAGAGTGGTTTGGAAGAGGGAATTTTATTGTTGCGCGTAGGCGACAAAGCGAAATTTATCATACCTTCGCACCTCGGTTTCGGGCTCCTGGGCGACCAGGATAAAACCCCGCCAAAATCAACGCTGATCTATGATCTTGAGTTGGTTGCACTTCATTGAAATTTTAAAACAAACGATAAAACCTGACAAATGAACTTCAAAAATCTAAGTGTGGTGTTGCTCGCCTTTGGCATGTCAGCACTGTTGTTTTCCTGCTCAAAGCATCCGGGCTTCAAAAAAGGTGAAGGCGTCCTTTTTTATAAAATTGTTGAAAAAGGCACTGAAGATATCAAACTGGAAGAAGGAATGCTCCTGACACTGAATATGCAATACAGCATAAACGACTCAGTATTATTCAATACTGCCGAATTCCCAGAAGATTTTATTCTGCCGCTTGAGAAACCGACATACAAAGGCGATATTTATACAGCATTGGCTATGATGAAAGTTGGTGACAGTGCCATATTTATATCAAGCGCCGATTCATTCTTCATCAAAACCGTTAGAATGCCGGAGCTACCGGATCCAAATTTTGTTGGAAAAGATATCGTTTTCAACATCAAGCTGTTGTCGGCTATGACTAAGGAAGAGATGGAGAAAAAAGAACAGGAAGAACTTTCCCGTCTTGAAGCTGAAGAAAAAACAAAACTCAGCGAGTACCTGAAGACCAACGAAATAACAACTGAGCCTTTGGAATCCGGCCTTTATTATATGGAGAAAGTTAAAGGCAAAGGTAAAAAACCCGCTGTCGGGGATATTGCTAAAGTCCATTTCGTAGTTTCCGATATTGATGGAAAGGTTTTCTTTTCATCATTTAATCAAGGCGAACCGATGAGAGTGGAAATCGGAAAACCTTTTGATAATGACGGTGCTACCGAAGCCATCAATCTGATGTCGGTGGGAACTGAAGCCTCAATAATTGTACCTTCTCATCTGGCTTTCGGTGCGCAGGGAAGGCCGCCTATGGTTCAGCCTTTTTCCACGCTCCTCTATGATCTGAAGATGGAAAGCTTCCAGACAAAAGCCGAATATGAAAAGGAGAAAGAGGCTGAAAGACTGAAAGCAGAGAAAGAAAAGGAAAAAGCCAAAGCTGAGGAAGGTAAAAAGCTACTGGATTACATCAGCCACAACAAGATTTCTGCTAAACCGACTTCCAGCGGCCTTTATTATATTGAAACCCAGAAGGGTGAAGGAGCAAACCCGGTTGCCGGACAAAAGGTGAAAGTTCACTATACCGGTACGCTGCTCGACGGCACCAAATTCGATTCATCGGTTGATCGCGGACAGCCTTTCGAGTTTGTACTTGGCCAGGGCCAGGTAATCAGGGGCTGGGATGAAGGCATTGCATTGATGAAAAAAGGCGGAAAAGCCAGACTGATTATTCCCTCGAACATTGCCTACGGGGAGAACGGCCGTATGCCCACCATTCCACCCAGTGCTACGCTGATTTTCGAAGTGGAACTGATTGATTTCAACTAAAATATCTTTTCTTTTAACAAAAAAAGCCGGGGCTGATGCTCCGGCTTTTTTTAATCAGGGAAGTTCTTTTCAGAAAACCGAGGTATCTATTCTGTCAGGATTATAGGCTATAAATGAGGGGTTCAGCAGCGAAGGTTTGTTGTATGTCATCGGAGCCAGTTCCGGCCACACCCTGACTTCCATACCTGTTGCTTCAGCAATGGCCTGTCCGGCAGCGGTATCCCATTCCATGGTAGGACCAAGGCGGGGATAAAAATCGGCGGTTCCTTCGGCCAGTTTGCAGAATTTGATGGAGCTGCCTACACTCACAACCAGCGATTCATGGCTTTGCTTTTCTGCTTTTCCGATAATTTCTCTTGTTTCGGCGGTCAGATGTGAACGGCTGGCCAGCAATACCAGCGGTCCGCTGCTTTCCTTCAGGGGAAGACGCTCGCATCGGGAAGTGAACTCCCGGAAAGTATCAGCCGTTAATGCAGGTTTACTTATTCCAGAACCCATTCTGAAAGAACCGAGCTCTCTGCTGCCGAAATACAGAATGTCCTTTACCGGAATGTAAATAACACCTGCAACGGGTTGATCATCAACCATAAGGGCGATATTTACGGTAAATTCGCCGTTTCGCTTCACAAACTCTCTGGTGCCGTCAAGAGGATCGACCAGCCAGTAGGTTTTCCAGTTTTTCCGCGTTTCAAACGGGATTTCTGCGCCTTCCTCGCTCAGAACGGGAATCCCCGTCTCTTTAAGCCGGTCAAAAATCACTTCGTGTGCATGCAGGTCAGCGGTTGTCAACGGACTCTGGTCTGATTTGAAAGTGGTTTCATAGTGGCTGTTGTATATTTCAAGGATGGCAATTCCGGCATCAATCGCCGTTCTTATGGCTGTGATCAGCAAACTATCGGTTGAGGTCTGATTCATAGATTTGTTTTGGAGAAAAGCTGTCAGGCTTTCACAGAATAATTTATTGATTTTTAAGCAATTCCTGCATTGCGAACATTTCGTCGCGCAGCCTTGCCGCTTCGATGAAGTCAAGCTCTTTTGCGGCTTTTTCCATCTCCCTGCGGGTTTGGGTAATTGCCTTTTCCAGTTGCTCCTTGCTCATATATTTCACAACCGGATCGGCGGCCATGCTGACCTCTTCCTGTTCGATGTATGCTTTTGCCGCCTTTCCTGAAGCGCTTGCAACGGCAGTCTGGCCGATAATGGCACTCATCGATTTTACGATGGGAGTGGGGGTGATGTTGTGCTTCAGGTTGTAGGCCATCTGTTTCTCGCGCCGGCGGTTGGTTTCATCTATGGTGCGCTGCATGGAATCGGTGATTTTATCGGCATACATAATCACCTTGCTGTTGATGTTTCGTGCAGCCCGTCCCGCCGTTTGGGTCAGTGATCGCTCCGAACGCAGGAATCCCTCCTTGTCGGCATCCAGAATTGCCACCAGCGATACTTCGGGCAGGTCAAGCCCTTCGCGCAGCAGGTTTACACCAACAAGTACATCGAAGTTACCAAGCCTCAGATCGCGCAGAATCTCCACGCGCTCAATGGTATCCACATCCGAATGGATATATCGGCTGTTGATGTCGAGCCTGGTCAGGTATTTTGTCAGCTCTTCGGCCATTCTTTTGGTCAGTGTGGTAACCAGTGTACGGCCGCCTGCCTCCTTGGTGCGGGCAATCTCGTCAAGCAGGTCATCCACCTGCGTGAGGCTGGGCCTGATTTCAACCGGCGGGTCAAGCAGTCCGGTAGGCCTGATCAGTTGCTCCACCACCACACCTTCCGATTTCTGAAGTTCAAAATCGGCGGGGGTGGCGCTCACATAAATGGTCTGCCCGGTAAGCGCTTCAAACTCCTCAAACTTGAGCGGGCGGTTGTCGAGCGCCGATGGCAGTCTGAAACCGTGCTCCACCAGTGTTTGCTTGCGCGAACGGTCGCCGCCGTACATCGCCCTGATCTGCGAAACCGTAACATGGCTTTCATCAATCACCGTAAGGTAATCATCCGGAAAATAGTCGAGCAGGCAGAATGGTCTGGAGCCGGCGTTTCGGCCGTCAAAATACCGGGAATAGTTCTCAATGCCGCTGCAATAGCCCAGTTCACGCATCATCTCAATGTCATAACTCACCCTGTCTTCAAGCCTGCGAGCTTCAAGCGCTTTGCCATTCTCATTCAAATATCCCACCTGAGCCATCATATCGTCCTGAATCCGCTCTATGGCCGATTTCATTTTCTCTTTTGAGGTCACAAAGATATTGGCCGGATAGATGTTGATCCGCTCCACCTTTTCGAAGGTAGCTCCGTCAGCGGGATTGAACAGCTCTATGCTCTCAATTTCATCATCCCAGAAAAGCAGTTTTATGGCAAAATCGGCATAGGCGGGATAAATATCCACCGAATCGCCCCTGACTCTGAAGGTTCCGCGGGTAAACTCGGTTTCGGTGCGGCTGTAGAGACCCTCCACAAAGTTCCACAACAGCTTGTTTCTGCTGACACGGTCGCCGGTTTTCAGATAAATCACATTGTTGGCGAAATCATCCGGGTTTCCGATGCCGTAAATACATGAAACCGAGGAGACCACAATCACATCCCTTCTTCCCGAGAGCAGCGCCGAAGTGGTACTGAGCCGCAGTTTTTCAATCTCATCGTTGATGGAAAGATCCTTTTCAATATAGGTGTTGGTTGTTGGAATGTAGGCTTCGGGCTGGTAGTAATCGTAATAGGAAACGAAGTATTCCACGGCATTTTCCGGGAAAAACTGCTTGAACTCGCCATAAAGCTGAGCTGCCAGTGTTTTATTGTGGCTCAATACCAGCGTAGGCCGGTTAACCTGATGGATGACATTGGCAATGGTAAAAGTCTTGCCTGAACCCGTAACGCCAAGCAGCACCTGCGCGGGATCACCGCGGTGAAGTCCTTCCACAAGCTGGTGGATGGCTTCGGGCTGATCACCCGTTGGCGTGAATTCGGCGGTTAACTTAAAATCCATTTTCCGGTATCGATTGAACTACAAAGGTAACGCATCGGTGGCAAACTGCGGGTATTGGTGCCAATCTATAAACGGATTTTTAATTCTTTTCTCCGTTCTCAATTGAAAATCTGACAATTAACGGATAATGATCGGAATAGCCGGTTTTTCTTCGTTCGTAGGAATAAACCTTTATGCCGGGCGAAGTCAGCACATAGTCAATCCTCAATGGATAGTGGCTCAGGGCATAGGTTGCCGAGAAACCTCTTCCGGCAGCATTGAAGGCATCGCACAACCCGCGCGAAATCGTATGCCGGGCAAACGACCCCGGAGTATCGTTGAAATCACCGGCAACAATTACCGGCCAGGGGCTCTCCCTGATGCTGGCCGCAATCCCCTTTGCCTGATACGATCTCTTCACAAAAGCCCTTTTCAGCTTCCTGATGGTCAGAAAACCTTTTTGCAGCGCCGAACGCTTCAGATACGCCGAAGGCGAATCATTAAGCAACGACCGCTCACCCTTCAGAAGAAGGCTTTGCAGATGGATGTTGTAAACCCTGACCGTGCCTTCCGGAAATTCAATGTCGGAGTAGATGGCATAATCGTCATCGTCAAAGGTGAATACGGCTCCTCTGTTGATAATCCGGTATGCCGATGAAGTCAGCAGCACATTTTCAAGATAAATGCTGCCGGGCTGATACCATGAGAAGTGGTTCACGGGCAGGGGTGGGTTAAGGTTCATGTTTTTCCGGTACATCTTCACCGACCCCTTTCGGATGGGATATTCCTGCATACAAATGATGTCTGCATTTTCTTCTTTAAAGAAATCATGTGCCTTAAACTGGACATTGTAATTTGAGAAATTCCCGTCACGATCCGAAAAACCAAGCGTATTGTACGAGATAAGTGTATAAAGATCAGCCGATTCCGGTATAGTCTTACTTTCTGACGACCACATGAAATGGCTTGTCATCTGCGGTAAACCGGCTATCAGCACCAGCAATGCTCCCCTGAACCACCTTTTCTGCCTGATCAGGGGCAGCATGGCAATCAGCAGGGCAGTCCACAGCAGGGGATAGGCCAGGCCCGGAAATGCCATCGGCCAGAAGTAGTACGGATTTACCAGCGGAGAGGCCATTCCGGCTATCAATGCGGCAATCAGCAACAGAACCGACAGCCGGTACATCAGCCGGATTATCTTGACAATTATTTTCATTATTTTTTTGTTCCCGCCAGACGGATATTGGCTACCACCGGAAAATGATCGGAGAAAGGCTCTTTGATTCTTGAAAAACTGTGGGTAGTAAAATGTTGTTTATCGTGCAAAATGTAATCAATTCTCAGGGTTGGCAGCAGTCCGTCGTAGGTTTGTCCGAATCCCTTTCCGGAAGTTCTGAATGCATCATTCAGCCCTGAGGCTATTTTGCGGTAGGTATATGATGAAGGAGTATCGTTAAAATCGCCGCAAACAATCACCGGATAGGGCGAACGGCCAATTTCCGCTGAAAGTTTCTCAGCCTGATGGGTTCTGAACAGAAATGCCCGCTTCAGCTTCCGCACAATGTTCAGCAGGTTTTCCCTGATCTCCTCCTGGCCTTCGGGGTTGTTCATCACTTCGGAAACAAAGAGGTAGTCCTCCCTGCTGAATTTGATGGATTCCAGATGTGCATTGTATAGCCTCACGGTATCCTTGCCAATGGTGATGTCGGAGCACATGCAGAAATTCACCGGATTCTCTTCAAAACTGACGATTCCTTTATGGATGATGGGCCAGCGGCTGAAAGTGGCAATCCCGTATGGCCTTTCCTTGCCGGAAATCTTAACGAAGGCTATGCTTTTATACTTCAAACCGGAATACTTCATAATGGAATCGGCGATATCCACCTTTCCGTATCGGCCGCCGTGATACTCCTGAATGCAGAGCAAATCGGGCTTTTGTTCCTTAATAAGCCTGAAAACGCCTCTGGTGTTATCGCTGATCTTATCTCTTTCCCAGTTGTAAAGGTCGAAAATCCTCACATTATAACTCATGACTTTTACATCCGGCAGCTCACCTGAGGTGTTGTTCGGCTGTTTGCCGAAGACTCCCGGCTGATAATATCCGCCAAGGCGAATGATTCCGGGCAGAAGAATCAGAAAAAAGAGCAGGGCGTATAACTTGTTCCGGCTCAGCAGCCAGAACAGCAAAAATGCCACATTGATCAGCACTACATACGGAAACGCCAGCCCTGCAAGCGCAACAAGCCAGAAACGCGTGGGCGGTATATAGGCTGCAGCATACGCCAGCAGATACAAAGCCACCGGGAACAGGGTTATGATCAGAAAGAGAACCCTGCCGGCGGAAAATCTGCGTGGTTTGTCTGCTGCCGACATAATCAGACTGGTTTAGTGTTTGCTGTTTGAAAATAAAAGCTCTTTCTCCTCTTTGGAAAGGCTGTCATACCCCGATTTCGATATTTTATCAAGAATAGCATCTATTCTTTTCTGCTTCTCTGCCTTTTGCAGGTTGTAATCTTCATCCGAAAGCGGCCCGTTGTTTTTATAGACCCTGAATTTCTGCTTTCTGCTTTTCCGGAACAGGTTTTTAAACTTAAAATCAGGCCATCTGAATATTTTTGTGGGATCGGTGCCTGGCAGCATCTTAATCCAGGCGAATCCCCAGAGGGCGCCTCCAAGGTGCGCAATATGGCCGCCGGCATTCCCCTTGTCCAGCATCAGCAGATCGAGAAGCACCGAAAATATGGCGATGTATTTTATTCTCACCGGCCCAAGGAAAAGCAGGTGAATGGTGTATTCCGGCACATAAAACGCAATGGCCACCACAATGGCAAGTACCGATGCCGAAGCGCCCAGGGCAAGGGCTGATTCCCGTGCAAGGGAAAATGCAGGAAAAATGTTGAATGCAAGGATGTAAAGCAACGCTCCGGCAATTCCTCCAAAAATATAGGTTCCAAGAAGCTGTCTGTCAGAAAGGTACTTTGTAAAAATCACCCCGAACCAGTAGAGCCACAGCATATTGAAGAGGATGTGGAAGAAGTCGAGGTGAAAGAACATATAGGTAAAAACAGTCCAGGGCCTTACCATCAGTGCGGAGAGGCCGGCAGGAACCGCCAGTGCCTTCATCAGCCAGAGCGAAGTGGCTTCGCGGTATCCACCGCCCGTTACAGCATGCGGAGAGGTGAACAGAAATGCAAAACTCCGCATCAGAAGGGTGGCTACCCATACAAGTACATTGATTAATATCAGCCTGGGCAGTATCTCCTGCCGGTTGAAGAATATCCTGATCCGCTCGATTAAAGAAACCTGTTGATACATCTGCAATTTTTCTCCTCCTCTTTTAACTCCCTGTCTGACAGGAAAAGATCAATCAATCCCATCGTGTAAAACGGTTTAGCCTGCGGTTCCAGTATCTGATCAGGAAAAATCCGAAAATCATTCCGCCAAGATGGGCGAAGTGGGCCACATTGTCGCCTGTCTTTTGGTTGATACCGAAATAGAGTTCCATTGCACCATAGGCAATCACAAACCATTTTGCTCTGATCGGGAAGAAGAAGTAAAGGTAAATCAGTGAATTGGGGAACATCATTCCGAATGCCAGCAACAGGCCGAAAACGGCGCCGGAGGCGCCCACGGTGGGCACATCCATCTTGATGTTCACCAGGTCGTTCATGTATTTTGAAGCCTGATTGATGTATTCATGACTTCCCGGATTTTTCGACCAGGCAAAAATAAAGTCTGAAAGCTGTGACTGATATGGAGCAAAATGTTTACTCAAAAATACAGAAAACGCCTCCGGTGACGGGGCCTGCATCACTGCCGTAACATCCGACTGTATGCCCGAAATGGAAATCCACAGAACCAGCATATGTACCAGCGCCGCCCCAATGCCGGTAACAAAATAATAGGTAAGAAAGCGCTTCGGCCCCCATACCTGTTCCAGCGTGTACCCGAACATCCACAGAGCGAACATATTAAAGAAGATGTGGGTAAAGCTGCCATGCAGAAACATATAGGTCACCAGTTGTACCGGGTTGAATTTCGAGGAACCGAAATAGTGCATTCCCAGGTGATCGGCCAGGTTTATGCCATAAATCTGTTCCACCGTTATCTGGGCCAGAAAAACAAGTACATTGATGATAAGCAGGTTTTTAATTACCGGGGGCAGCATGCCGAATCCCCTGGGCGAGTATTGCTGGTTGTTCATTGTTCTGATTGGTTAGTTGCCAAAGCGTTTTTCAATTTCATCGGCTGCTATGGTTACGATTATGGTTCTTCCCGAAGGGCTGATATTCGGTATCTGACAGGCAAACAGGTCGTCGATAAGCGATTGCATCTCTTCCGGGGCGAGCACTTTGCCGGGTTTAACCGCCATATTGCGCGCCATTGCCCGCGTCAGGCTGACCTTTTTATCAATTTTCACGCCGAGCTGGCTGGATTTAAAGTTCTCAAGCACATTTTCAATCAGTGCCTGAATGTTCTCCTCCACCAGATCTGCCGGTATTCCCCTGATAATAAAAGTATTCTGTCCGAAATCTTCAAGCTGGAATCCCAGCAGCGTAAACTCATCCATCAGCTCACCGAGCAATTCAGCGTCTGGGGCTGACAAATTAACAGTTTGCGGAAAAAGTTGTTGCTGCGAAAATGATTTTCTGCTTTCCATCCTTTCCATCAGCTGTTCGTACAGCACCCTTTCGTGGGCCGCCTGCTGGTCGATGATCATCAGCCCGGATTTTACCCGCGAAATGATATACCGGTTCTGGAACTGCATAAAACCGCGGCTATGCTCTTCATTGTCGAAATTGGCGTCAATGGTGAGCATTCCGCTCTGCTCTTTTTCAGCCGGAACCTCGCGGCGGGCTACCTCATAAAGCTTTTCCCAGTCGGTTGGCAGCGGAGCGCTCCTGTTGTTGCCGGCGGGAAGGGTTTCGGCCTGTTTGCTCTTTTCAAAAGGATTATAATCCGGGTTGATATTAATTGTCGGAGGCACCACCGGCCTGTCTTTCGGAAAGTAGGTGTCAAAAGCGGTCTCCGCTTCAAAATCGAGGGTGGAGGAGAAGCTGAACTTCCCGATGGCCTGTCGTACCGCCGAGCGAAGCATGGAGTAAATCACCTGATATTCTAAAAAATTGACTTCCGTTTTGGTAGGGTGTATGTTGATGTCGATTTTTGATGGATCAACTTCGATGTAAATAAAATAGGTAGGGAAAAAACCTTCAGGAAGCAGATCGCTGTAAGCCTCTTCAACGGCATGGTTCAGATAGGGATGCCTGATATAGCGGTTGTTGGCAAAGAAATACTGCTCGCCTTTGGTCTTTTTGGCGCTTTCGGGTTTGCCCACAAATCCTGAGATCTTTACCACATCACTGTCCTGCGAAACAGAGAGTAGCTTTTCGTAATACCCGGCGCCCATCAGGTTGGCAATGCGCTGTTTCAGATTCGAAGCCGGAAGCTGTAACTGCATCTTTCCGTTGTTATATAGCGTGAACGCAATGTCCGGATTAACCAGCGCCACCCGCTGAAACTCCTCAAGGATATGCCTCATTTCGGCGGCATCCGATTTCAGGAAATTCCTGCGTGCCGGCACATTGAAAAACAGGTTCTTGATCGTAATGGAAGTACCGGGATTTCCAGCGCAGGGCTGCTGGCTTTTCACCACCGAACCTTCAATAATAAGGTGGGTTCCCAGCTCATCCTCCATGCGCCGCGATTTGAGCTCAACCTGGGCGATGGCAGCAATGGAAGCCATAGCCTCGCCGCGAAATCCCAGCGTATGAATCCTGAAAAGATCGTTGGCCTCCCTGATTTTCGAAGTGGCATGGCGCTCAAAACTCATGCGGGCATCGGTGGGCGACATACCGCAGCCATCGTCAATCACCTGAATCAGCGTTTTGCCGGCATCCTTTACGATGAGCTCAATATTTCCGGCGCCCGAGTCAATGGCGTTTTCAAGAATCTCCTTTACGGCAGAAGCCGGACGCTGTATGACTTCGCCGGCGGCAATCTGGTTGGCAACGGAATCTGGCAAAAGCCTGATTATATCTGACATAGAGTATAAGTACGGTGATTTTTAGCGGAAAAATAAAAAGTAAATGAGTAAGATAACGGCAATCAGATAGATAATCATGGATTTTTGCGAGGTCTTCCGGTTTGCTGTGTCTTTTTTTCGCCAGGCCTCCCTTATTCTGGACCTCATTCCCTCCAGGTCAGCTTCATCCTTGTTGGAATACTTCTTCAGACGCTCTTCCATCTCCTCCTTTTTCTGATCGTAGTATAAAGGACGGTAGTTGAAAGGCTTGGGCTTCCTGGTTTTAAACGCTACTATTTTCATGGCTTCCTTTTTTTCGGGAGCAGCGGGTCAGCTTCTCGGATTGAGAAATTCGCCATTCCCGGGTAATTCTTCTTCCTGTTTTCCAATCTACAAAATTACCGATAATTTCAATTGTTTTTATGCTATTCTCCCTCAAATCCCGTCATTGAGGATATATGCCTGTGTAAGAGCGTTATCGTCAGCGGTCCGGCAAGGGTGAAAATCCCGTCAATTACCGGCAAAGCCATCAGCCAGAAGCCCCACCACACCAGGGCGGTTGAATAACCGGCACTTCTGAGAATAAATTTCTGAAACCCGGATAAAGGCTCCTCTTTATTTCGCAGGGCTGCAACTTTCGAAGCAATAAACCGCTGTCCGGAGTCCGTTTCAGAAATAATTCCGGCCAAAACAATCAGCAGCGCGGCTGTGTGGATAAATCCTGCCTTTACGGGATAAGGGTTGTTGATTATGTGCAAAACCGGCAGGGAGATAATCAGCATAAGAATGGCGTGAATCAGGCATTTACGCATATATTTGCCCGAAAAAGAACCCTCGCGGTCTAAATCCTTTTCGTTACCGGAATTCCTGCCTGTTTTACGGTATGACTTATATTGCAGCCGGGCATGCAGCGCTGACCATAAAATTACCAGGATTAAAACGGAGATTTTCATAAAATCAATTGCGGGAGTTTTCCACAGGGCAGCCGCTGCCATCAGCGCAATGCCCGGGCTTCTGAAAACCATGGCAATCTTTGGTCTGTGCATCTGCATTCCGGCAGCGGCCAGAAGAATCATATAAACGATAATTACCGGTAATGCAATCGGAATATAGGAAAACATATGGCAGATTTATGCATCAAAGATACATAGAATAGCGGCAAATCCCTGAAAAGAAAAAGCCGGACAACCCATTGGCAATCCGGCTTTTTTAAAATATGAAAATTCCGGTTTAATCGTCGTACATCACCGACATTGCCACAACGCCCGGGCCGACATTTACACCCAGTACTGGTGAAGCATCGTTGATAAACTCAGGCTCCAGCCCGGTAAGTTCGCGCATCTGCTGGGCATACCATTTGGCAGCATTATGGTTGCGGGCGTGTGATATGGCATATCCCCAGATTTTCTTTTCGGAGGCCATACTTTTAATCCTGCCCATAATCAACTCCATACTTGCTTTTTCGGTAAAGGGTTTGCCAAAGACTTCCGTGCGCCCTTCGTTGTTCACGGTAACAATCGGTTTCAGGCCCAGCAGCGATCCTATCAGTCCTTTGGTGTGGCTTACGCGGCCGCTCTTTACCATGTATTTGATGGTTTTCGAGGAGGCAAATAATTTGGTATTGTTCGACCAGGTCTCCAGTTTCGAGGTGATCTCATCGTGTGTAGCGCCGCTTTCAAGGGCTTTTGCCGCACGGATGGTAATCAGTCCCAAACCGCTGGCAAGCCGTTTCGAATTGATTACACTGATCTTTTTACCGCTGTGTTCCGATACTGCATGCGACGCTTTGGAGCTGTTGCTCCAGGTTCCGCTCATGGCAGCGCTGATATGAATTCCGATGATGGAGTCGTAATGGCTGGCAAGATAGGAATAGCGGTTAAAGAAATCTTTGTATGCAGGCTGTGCAGTTGACGGATAATCAGCCGATTTATCGAGCATGGAATAGAACTGCGCCGGTAAAATGGTGAGTCTGTCAAGAAAATAGTTCTCACCAAAATGAACGCTCAGCGGTACCACCTGAATCTGGTACTTTTCAATCAGATTCTGAGGAATATCGCAAGTAGAATCAGTTACAAGGGCAACCGGATATTTGGCATTGGATGCAATCTCCTGCTGCATCACCATATCGTCAACCTTCTGAAATGAGATGTTTCCGTATTTGGTCAGAATTTTCATCACTTTGGCAGGGTGGTCGGTGTGGATATGTACCCTAGTCTTTTTTGCAGAACCTGCCACCACCATCGAATCGCCAAGATGAACTATTGATTTGCGAATCTGCTGAGGATCAGCATTTTTCTTCTCATCCATAACCAGCATCGCTTCGGTGCAATACCGGTAGGTAATTACATCGTGGGTTACCACTTCAGAGTCGGCAAGAACTACCATTTCACGGCCTGCAAGCAGCTTCCGGAGTTCGCCTACCTTCACAAATTCAACCATTCCCTGAAGGAAGACAACGAAGCCCTTTGCACCGGCATCAACAACATTTGATTTAGCCAGAACTTCAAGTTTTTTCGTTGTTGCCTGTAACGACTCGAGGGCTTTATGATAGGCCTGGGTAAGCAGTTCGATAAAATCCTGAATGGTATCTTTCAGAATATAAATAAACTCAGCCCACTCCCTGATTACCGTAATCATTGTGCCTTCAACAGGATTGGCAATGGCTTCGTAAGCATAACCAACCGCCTTTTTAAGCACTTCGGCAAAGGTTTCAACGCTTACGGTCTCATGTTTCTGGATTTCATTGCTGAATCCGTAAACAAACTGGGCAAAAATGATTCCCGAATTGCCCCTCGCGCCGGTAAGAGCCGCATCGGCAAGCGCTGCAGCCGTTATTTTAAGGTCGGAAGTGGGGATGGGACTGTCAACAATCGACCTCATGGTAGAGGCCAGATTGGTTCCGGTATCGGCATCAGCAACCGGAAATACATTGATTTTATTGATCAGTACCTGATTCTCGAAAATCTTTTGCGCACCGGCAAGAAAGCTGTAATACAGCGTTTTGCCATCTAATTCTGTTAAAGATCTTGTTGGTTTGTTCAATTTTTGTTGCTTTGGTGAATAATAAATTTGGTTCATCAGCAAAGACTATACAAAAACAAGGATGGCCCCAAAATGTTTACTCCAAACTGGCATTAAGTAACTAACAAGTAGTGAAAGAGTTAACTGTTCTGAAGAAAAAATTATCCCGGTCTTGTATGATCAAAGGTAGGGATTTTAAGATACAGGAAGGCTTATGTAGGTCACCCCTGAAGTTAATTTAATGATAATTTAATTTTGAAAACAGTCTATCAGATTGATATTATGATGACTATGCTCAGGCAGAAAATGCGCTGCGACA
>LUZO01000178.1 GCA_001603685.1 Bacteroidales bacterium Bact_23 | reverse complement strand
AAATAAGTGGCGCCGAAGGCGCTCCGCCGCGGCGGATGAGGATTTGAGGATTTGAAGCACCTGACGGTGCTCCGCCGCGGCGGATGAGTCCGCCTCTGGCGGATGAGTCCGCTTCTGGCGGATGCAGCGCCTAACGGTACATTTTTATCCATTATTCATTATTCATTATTCATTATTCATTCCTACTTCCTACCTCTTACTTCCTCCGCCGCGGCGGACTCCGGCCTCCGGCCACAAAAAAAGGCCGCTTCAATACCGGAGCAGCCTTTTTCGGTTTCGGGAAACGGTTTACTGCCGTTTATTGAATTCTTCGAGTCCTTTATCCAGGAATTCCAGGAAGTTCTCCACACTCAGGTCGTAGGCTTTGGGCGGAACCATGACATTGCCTTCGGTGTCGAGCAGCACATAATAGGGCTGTGCATTAACATTGAACCTGCTGATCTGGAAATCAGCATATTTCTTGCCAATGGTCTTCTTAATCTTGCCGTCGTAGGTTGAGGTAATCCATTCCGATTCCGGAAGGGTTGTTTTATCATCCACATAGAGGGCGGTGATGATGAAATCTTCGCGAAGTTTTTTCAGCACCCGGGGGTCTGACCAGACGCGGGCTTCCATTTCGCGGCAGTTTACGCAGCCGTGGCCGGTAAAGTCGATAAACACCGGTTTTTTCTGCTGTGCGGCGCAGGCAAGACCCTGTTCATAGTCGAAATAGCCTTCGAGGCCGTGGGGCAGGCGCAGCATTTCGGCATATTTTGGCTTATCGCAGAGGCCTGACGGCTTCTCGGCGCTTGCCGTACCGCCACCGCCGCCGAATACCTGAACATTGTCCCTTACAATCTTATTAAAGTCGAAATCGTGGGTTGATTGCGGTGGCAGATATCCCGAAAGGGCCTGAAGCGGCGCACCGAACATACCCGGAATCATATAGAGTACAAAGGTGAAGGTGATGATGGCCATTGTAACGCGCGGAACGCTGATGTGTTTCACTTCGCTGTCGTGCGCAAATTTCAGTTTGCCAAGCAGGTAGAATCCCATCAGGGTGAAGATGACAATCCAGAAAGCGAGGTAGATCTCCCTGTCGAGGATGCCCCAGTGGTAAGTCTGGTCGGCGATGCTCAGGAATTTGAGGCCGAGTGCCAGCTCGATAAAGCCGAGCACTACTTTCACCGAGTTGAGCCAGCCGCCCGATTTCGGCATATTGTTGAGCCATCTGGGGAAGAAGGCGAACAGGGTGAACGGCAGCGCAAATGCCAGCGAGAAGCCGAGCATTCCGATGATGGGCTCAAGCACCTGGCCGCTGGCCGATGCCACGAGGATGGCGCCCACGATGGGGCCGGTACATGAGAAGGATACCAGTACCAGGGTAAAGGCCATGAAGAACGATCCCACCAGTCCGCCGCGGTCGGCCTGTGAGTCCGATTTGTTGATCATCCAGCTGGGAAGGGTGATTTCGAACATTCCCAGGAATGAAGCGGCGAAGAACATGAAAATCAGGAAGAAGAGGATATTGGGAATCCAGTGGGTACTTAGGAAGTTGGCGAAGTTGGCGCCGAGGGTAACCGCTACCACGGTTCCGATAATGGTGTAAATCAGGATGATGGAAACGCCGTAGGCCAGTGCCTGGAACTTCGCCTTTGCCTTGTTCTCTTCTTTCAGGAAGAAGGTTACCGTCATCGGAATCATGGGGAAGACGCAGGGGGTGAGGATGGCGGCCAGTCCGGCAAGGAATGAGAAGAAGAAGAGCTTCCAGAGTGAGGTGTTCTCTTTCAGAACGCCTGATACTTCGCCGGTTACCTCGCCCGGATCGGAGGGCTGGATGTCGGTGGCGGCTTCAACGGCGGCCGAATCGGCGGGCAGGCCCGCATCTTCATCGGGCGCTTCCGTGGTGAGCAGCGCTGTTTCATCCTTTTTGGCCGCATCGGGATTTCCCTTTACCGGGAATGAAAAGTCCACCTCGTCGGGAGGCAGGCAGCGGCTGTCGTCACAGCACATGAATTCAAGCACCCCTTCAATTTTAAAGTCCTTGTCGGTCAGTACTTTGATATCCTGGGTAAATACGGCCTTGTTGGCAAAATATTTAACCACCATATCGAAATTCTTGTCGTATTCCTCGATGGCTTTTGGCTCTTTTACCTTGCCAACCAGTTTATACTGAGGGTTTTTCTCAAAATTGAAAGATGTGGGTACCGGACCGTCTTCAGGGATATCCTGCGAATAAAGATGC
Source organism: Bacteroidales bacterium Bact_23 (assembly GCA_001603685.1). Classification (GTDB taxonomy): domain Bacteria; phylum Bacteroidota; class Bacteroidia; order Bacteroidales; family Lentimicrobiaceae; genus Lentimicrobium. The sequence goes on along the minus strand of LUZO01000178.1, from coordinate 4,401 downwards.
CAGGTCGGGTCAATATTGGCGGTGAAAATCAGCTGCACATCTTCGTTGCTGAGTTGTTTGGTGCTGAAACTCCATTTTACAGGCTTCAACACCTGGGCAAATGAAACTTCTGTCAACTGCAGCACCATCAGTGCAGTTATCAGAAGCAATCGTTGAACTCTTTTCATTTTAAAAAAATTAAAAAAGCAAAAATAGGTAAAACTATCAATCCAGAAGCTCAATTTTTACCACTCGGGTGGTTTCGGGTGAGATTCTGAAGCGGTTGCCGATACGGTGGCCTACCAACCAGGCAATTTCCTGGCCGGAAATCAGCAGCCAGGCATTCTCTTTTTCGATGATTGAGAACTTGTTATCAATAAAGTAATCGCTGAGTTTTTTGGTGTTGTTCATGCCAAACGGCACAAAAGCGTCGCCTTCGCGCCACTTGCGCAGCCGCAGCGGCCAGGTGAGCTTATCGGCGTCGAGCATGGCAATGTGGCTGCTTTTGCTGATCGCCATACCGGCATCTTTCTCCAGCACCGTGAACCTGAGCTGTACCGGAATGCGGATGTTTTCAACTCCTTCTTCAATCATGATTTCGCCGGAGGTCTGGTCATCCTGTTGCCCCGATTCGGTAATAATCAGCAGTTCCCTGTCCTTAACCAGCCGATGGGTGGGCGAGTACCACTGTTTTCCGGAGATCTCCTGCAGCCCGGCGGTTACCTCGTCGGTTACACTGCGGTTAAAGCCGTATGGCTGAAGCAGTTCGAATACATAGACTTCAACCGGATCGAGCTTCAGCAGTTCATCAATTCTGAATGCCGTTTTTCCGCCGGCATCGGTGACTACCGCACTGCGTACCGCTTTCAGGTGGTTATCAAGCAGTTGTTCCGATTCGCGGATGCGGTCGATGGTAAAGGTGAGGGTCTTCCTGAATTCGGAGTTTATCTCGCCCATCAGCGGCATCAGGTCGTGACGGATTTTGTTGCGGATGTATTTGGAAGAGCGGTTTGAGCTGTCTTCCCTGAAGGCGATGGCTTCGTCGCCGGCAAACTCCTCAATCTCGCGCCTGAAGGCAAACATCATCGGGTGGATGATGTTGCGGCGGTTTGGCAGAATGCCGTGCAGGCCGCTGATGCCCGTTCCGCGCAGTATGTTGATGAAGAATGTTTCGATCTGATCGTCGAGGTGGTGGGCGGTGGCCACAACCCTGAATCCTTCCGTAGCCAGCAGTTCGTCGAACCACTCGTAGCGCAGGGTGCGGGCGGCCATCTGAACCGAGATTTTGTTGAACCCGGCGTATTCCCTGGTTTTGAAGTGCTTGACATACAGCTTAACCCCGTAACTTTCAGCAATGGATGAGACGAACCGTTCATCCTGATTCGATTCGGCGCCGCGAAGCCCGAAGTTGCAGTGCGCAATGCTGAAGTTGTATCCGGCACGATGAAACAATTCGGCCATAACCATGGAGTCAACCCCACCGCTTACGGCAATCAGAACCGGGTCGCTTTCATCGAAAAGATGAAAATCTGAGATGTAGTTTTTGAACTGCTCTAGCATGCTGCAAAAATATAAAAATTGGAGATTGTAAATATTTTTCAATAGTTATCGTTGAAGGAAAGTTATGTAGTTGAAAATGAATAATGAATAATGGTGAATGAAGAATGAAACGGAGGGGAAGATTTGCAACCCCGGCCCTGCGGCCGTGGCATTTGCACCATCCGCCTCCGGCGGTTGGATTTGCAGCGCCTGGCGGCGCTCCGCCGTGGCGGATGCGGTTCGCTGCGCCAGCAGCGAACATTTGAAGTCAGCCGTTGGCTGACATTTGACCTGCAGACGGTAGTGATCGGCAAGCGATAAGGTCGTTTCTCCGGGACTTTTAGAAGAACAAAGCTCCGTAGGAGCGGCATTATGGTAGAAAAAAATTAAACGGTAGAAAATCAAGCTCCATAAGAGCGACATTATCGTCTGCAGATAAAATGGCTGTCACTTCGGGATTAGTGGGGCATTGTGGAACGCATTGGGGTTGTTCTGTCTTCGACGGATTTGAAGATTTGAGTCCGCCGCGGCGGATTAGAACTTTTCTTACTTCTTACCTCTTACTCCGCCGCGGCGGATTACCTCCGACTTCTGACTTCCGACTTCTGCCCTCCGGTCTAATACCAATTCCTCAGATTAGCCTTGTTGGTTTCGTTCAGATAATTCTTGCCTTCAGGGGTGTAGAGAAGGTCGATGGTGGAGGCGTAGCGTTCGTTTACCTTTCCCCTCACCATTTTGAAGGTTGAGTTCAGCATCTGGTTTTTATCGGTAAAGGCTTCGGGCAGAACGGCGAAAGCGGAGGGTAGCCACCTTTCGGGGAATATGCCTTCGAGGCGGCCATTTTTAAAGTAGGCCCTTACTTCGTTGTGAAGCAGCTTCAGGCCGTATGCGATTCCTTCTTCGGAGCCGGGCTTCAAACCGTGCTTTTCGACCAGACGGTTGATTTCCTGGATGTTGGGCACCAGCAGGCCTACCGTATAGGGGTTCTGGTTGTTGTGGAGCATGCACTGGTCGATGAGTTTTGAGTTGTCAACCAGCGCCTCCTCTATGCCTTCGGGGCTGTACTTCTCGCCGTCGCTGCTGATCAGCAGGCTCTTGGAGCGGCCCATCACCACCAGAAAATCGTCTTCATCCATATAACCCAGGTCGCCGGTAAAGAGCCAGCCATCCCTGATGGTTTCGGCGGTGGCTTCGGGGTTCTTCCAGTAGCCTACCATCACATTGCCGCCGCGGATTACGATTTCGCCGGGGACGCCCTTCGGCAGTTCGTTGCCGTCGGGGTCGCAGATTTTCAGATCCATCGGTTTAACCAGCTTACCGGAGGTGCCTATCTTAAGGTTCTGCAGCGAGTTCGACGAGATTACCGGCGAAGCTTCCGAAAGGCCGTAGCCCTGGCAAACGGGAATGCCTATGGCCAGGAAGAAGCGCTGCAGCTCGGAGTCGAGCAGGGCGCCGCCGCCGATGAAAAAGCGCAGATTGCCGCCAAAACCTTCGCGTACCTTGGCGAAGATGATCTTGTCGAACAGCAGTACCAGGGGTTTCAGCAGCACCCGCCACCCTTTTCCGCGGTCGATGCCGATGCCGTTGTAGGCGTAGGCCACTTTCATGCCGGCGTTGAAGAGCGCCTGAGCCACCTTCCCCTTGGCGGCGATGCCCGATTCAACCCCTTTGCGGAAGTTTTTCGAGATGGCCGGAACGCTCATCAGCAGGTCGGGTTTCAGCTCCTTGATGTTGATGGGGATGTTTTTCAGCGTTTCGTTGCCCGTTTTCCCGACTTGCAGCGATGCCACCGCAGCGCCCTTTGCGATGAAGCAGTAGAGGCAGGCGGTGTGCGCAAAACAGTGGTCCCACGGCAGGAAAGCCAGGGTTTTATAGGTGTCGGGGATATCCATCAGCGTAAGTGACTGCATCACATTGCTGTAATAGTTGTGGTGCGAAAGCATGATGCCTTTGGGATCGGAGGTGGTGCCCGAGGTGTAGGTGATGTTGGCCAGTGTATCCGGCGTAACCGCCTGCATGGCTGCGGTGAATTTATCGCGGCCGGTTTTCAGAAACTCCTCACCGGCCCGGCACACCTTTTCAAAAGTGGTATCGCTTTCGTTGCCGGAGGAGACTTCATCCAGCAAAATTACCTGAACCACATCGGGCAGGTTTTGCCTGATCTCCTGAATTTTGGGCAACTGGCCGTCCGATACAATGATTCTGCTTGCTCCGCTGTGGTTGATGCGGAACTCCGCTTCGGCGGGGGTGAGTTTTATGGAGAGGGGCACGCTGCATGCGCCGATGTAGAGTAGCCCCAGTTCGCTGATAATCCACGGGTTGCGGCCTTCGGCAAGGATGGCGATGCGGTCGCCGGGATTTACCCCCAGGCTCAGCAGACCGGCGCCAAAGGCATAAACCTTGTCGCGCACCTGGCTATAGGTAGTCTGCGTCCATTTACCATCCTGTTTTTCATACAGATAGGTGTTGTCAGGATACTGTTTAACGGCTGATTCAAACAGATCAATCAATGAGTTCATAGTGCTGTGGTTTGGCATTGAGGCATGGCGGCAACGGCGGGGCAGGAGGCGGGCGGTGCTTCCCCTCCTCCGGAGCAGTCACGGTGAATGTCGTTTTTAAATTCGTTCATGAATATCGTATCCATGCTGTACTGCCCTTCCGTAATGCCGCCGCCTTCCCCTGCGGCGCCGGTAACGGGCAGGTAATGATCCCCGGAGCCTTCTTTGATTTTGAGGCTGATTTTGGGTTACGAAAAATAGTAAATAAACCATTAGAAAAAACAAATTATTCAAATATGCGGAAAACAGCAGGGAATATTCCGGTTCAAATGCATTGCAACGCAAATGAAATCAGCAGATTAAAAATTGATTAAATAAATAATAC
>LUZO01000177.1 GCA_001603685.1 Bacteroidales bacterium Bact_23 | reverse complement strand
CTTATAATTCTAGGTAAATTCCAAAAATCAGGCCTAAAATTCTGAATATAATCGAAAAAATCGGCCTTAAATTCGGAATATAGTTTGATTTTTATTTTTAACTACAGTTTGGCTCGTTTTTAAAAATCTCCGGTACCTGCTCCGGTAAATGACTCAAAGTTATCTTTATTAACCACCCTGGTCTGATGCCGGGGATAGGCTTCAAGAAATGATGCAGGGAATTTATTTTTCGTCTCATTCCATTTGATTTCATAAGCATGAAAAACACCATCCAGTTCTTCAATGTAGTCAATCTCTGCCTGGTCATGCGTTCTCCAGAAATAGGAATTCGGAAATTCTGCTGTATAGTGGTTGTGCTTCATTCGTTCCGACAGAAGGAAGTTTTCCCACAAAGCACCTTTGTCCAGGCGGAATTCAAATGGAGAAAAGTTACTGATCAGTACATTTCTGATTCCGTTATCAACAAAATAATATTTTTTTCCTTTTTTGATTTCATTACGCATATTTCTGCTCAGCGCCGGCAGTTTATAGATTACATGTGTCTTCTCAAGCAGATCGATATATTTTTCAACGGTATTGTTATCAATATTTCCAATGGTTTTCGACAACTCATTGTAACTAACTTCACTGCCGGTCTGAAAAGCCAGCGCCTGCAACAGTTTCTGCAGCTTGCCCGGCTTCCTTATTCCCTCAAGTTTCAGAATATCCTTGTAAAGATAGCTTTGTGCAATTTCAACCAATATCTCCTTCTCATGTCCCGGATTATTAACGATTTCCGGATAGGAGCCGTAGATAAGCCGGCTTTCCAGGGCTCTGCGGGCTTCGAGAATGTTTGTGTGATTGATCAGTTCATTGTAACTGACAGGGAAAAGATAAAATGTCCGCTTTCGTCCGGTAAGCGGCTCCTGCGTCCGGTTCATCAGATCGAATGCCGAAGAGCCGGTGGCAATAATCTGCAATTCGGGGTTCGTATCGTGCAGCAACTTCAGCTTTAACCCGATATCGGGCACTTGCTGTGCCTCATCAATGATAACCAGGCGCGTGTCATTTCCTATCAGATGAAGCAGCCGTGTACTGGTTCCGGCAAGCGAAAGCTCATTAAAAATATCAGCTTCATCGGCATTCAGCCAGACTGTTTTTACCTGCAGTGATTCTGCTACCTTCTTCAATAGCGTTGTTTTACCAACCTGACGGGCGCCGAGCAGCAGTATTATTTTACCTTTGAAACAGGCCTCTTCTATCTTTTTCTGAAGGATACGGGTTATCATGGCTTCGAACTTTATCAACAAAAATAGACAAATAATTGCCTTATTCCAAAAATCAGGCCTAAAATTCTGAATATAATCGAAAAATTCGGCCTGAAATTCGGAATAGGATCAGAAAATCAGGCCAGAAATTGTGAAAATCGATGGATGGATGGCAAAAGCAATCCGGGAAAATGGCTTATCAATCAGTGGAAAAAGAGATAGGCAATCAGGACTGCCGCTATTGCTCCCGCCAGGTCTGCAATCAGGCCGGCGGTAATGGCGTATCGGGTCTTTTTGATGCCCACTGACCCGAAATAGACGGCAACAATATAAAAAGTGGTATCGGCCGCCCCCTGGAAAATGCATGACAATCTTCCGGCAAACGAATCGGCGCCGAACTGTTTCATGGTATCCACCATCATGCCCCGTGCGCCGGAGCCGCTTAGCGGCTTCATAAATGCGGTTGGCAGAGCATCCACAAAGTCGGTGTTGAAACCAAGGGCGGCAACGCCTTTTCCTATTCCGTCAACAAGGAAATCCATGGCGCCGCAGGTTCTGAAAACTCCGATACCAACCAGAATGGCCACCAGATAGGGGATAATCCGAACGCTGATGTTAAAGCCATCCTTAGCGCCTTCGATAAATGCTTCATACACATTGATGCGCCGGATCAGTCCCAGCAGGATAAATGAGAAGATTATGCTGAAAAGAATCAGGTTACCGGCCACCGAAGAGATTACCCCTACTTTCTCCTGCGATATGGTGCTGAAATACCAGATAATGAGTGAGATAAATACCGTAAATCCGCCCAGGTAAAGCAGCACCACCCGGTTGAGGAGGTTGATCCGCTGGAAGACCGAAACGGCAATGATGCCTGCCAGCGTGGAGCAGAAGGTGGCAAGCAGAATGGGGATAAACACATCCGAGGGGTCGGCTGCGCCAAGTTGCGCCCTGAATACCATGATGCTGACCGGAATGATGGTAAGCCCCGAAGCGTTAAGCACCAGGAACATAATCATGGCATTTGAGGCGGTATCCTTATCCTTGTTCAGTTCCTGAAGCTCCGTCATGGCTTTCAGCCCCAGCGGGGTAGCGGCATTGTCGAGGCCCAGCATATTGGCGGCGATGTTCATCATAATCGAACCGCTGGCCGGATGCCCTTTCGGGATTTCGGGGAACAGGCGGCTGAAGAGCGGCCCTACCGCCCGCGACATCAGGTTGACAATGCCTCCCTTTTCACCCACTTTCATCAGTCCCATCCACAGCGTCATCACGCCGGTAAGCCCCAGCGAAATTTCAAAACCGGTTTTGGCCATATCGAAGGTGCTGTTCATCATTTCGGGGAATATGCCGGCATCGCCCATGAAAATAAGGCGGACCAGGCCGACAATAAACGCAATGATGAAAAAGGATACCCAGATATAATTTAAAACCATAGCGGTATTGGTAGATGGAATTTGGTTCAAATGTATTAAATAATGGCGGAACCGGGATATATTTTTCTGAAACTGCCGGATACTTTTAGGTAAGTATCATACAGACATCGGCAAAGAGCGTTAAAT
>LUZO01000176.1 GCA_001603685.1 Bacteroidales bacterium Bact_23 | reverse complement strand
TTTCACAGGCAAACAACTTCATAAAGGCTTCTGAACACTCGCAGGATTTAGGACCTGATAACAGAAAACAGGCATTTGAGTTCAAATTCACAAGCCGGAATGTCAGTTTTTTTTCAGATCAATACCTCAAAAGCAAACCAGCCGTTACTTTTTACGACTTTTTTGGTCAGATATTTTTATAACAATGGGTAGGATTGAATAGAACAATTTCCTTACCTTAGCCTGCTATATAAAAATTCAACAATTGAAAAAAGCAATCAGAAATCAGGCCATCCAAAAGGGCGATAAAAAAGTGATACGAGGATGGATTATGTACGACTGGGCAAACTCGGTTTACCAACTAACCATCGCATCTACTATATTTCCTATTTACTACAATCAGGTTACGCGTAGTGGCCCCGGCGATTATATGGTAAGCTTTTTTGGCCTGGAAGTGATTAATACGGTACTTTACTCCTGGTCGATAGCCGCAGCCTATCTTATTGTTGCACTATTCTCGCCTATGCTCTCATCGCTGGCCGATTACACGGGCCGACGCAAATCGTTCATGCAGTTTTTCACCTGGCTTGGTGCAGTATCGTGCGGGGCGCTCTTTTTTTTCAACAGCTCCAATGTAGAGTTCGGGATAATTGCCTTCGCACTGGGGACGGTGGGATATGGCGGCAGCATAGTGTTCTATAACTCATTTCTTCCGGTAATCTGCAATGTTGAAGATCAGGATAGGGTTAGTGCCCAGGGCTATTCGCTCGGCTACCTCGGCGGCGTAGTGCTGCTGTTGTTCAATCTGCTGATGATTCTGAAACCTGAACTTTTTGGCATCACCGATCCCCTGCTTCCGGCACGCATCTCATTTCTAACCGTATTTCTCTGGTGGATAGGATTTTCGCAAATTACCTTCAGGCGACTACCGCGATATACCTACCGGAAAAGAAGAAAAGATCGGGAAACCAATATTTTTCTTGAAGGATATAAAGAGCTTGACAAGATTTTCAAAAAGGTGAGAACCTCTAAAAAGCTGAGCTACTATTTGATTGGATTCTTTTTTGTGATGATGGGACTGCTTACCGTTATGTTTATGGCAGCAACTTATGGTGAAAAAGAGATTGGCCTGAGCGAAGAGATACTTATTCCGACCATTCTTATTATTCAGTTTGTCGGGATGGGCGGATCATGGCTGTTTTCACGGCTTTCGGGACGCTACGGGAACCTTCAGGCACTGCTGATTTCCGTAATTATCTGGATTTTCATCTGTATCGGGGCCTTCTTCATCATAAACTCCGTTCAGTTCATAATTGCCGCCTTCTTTATCGGCATTGTGATGGGCGGGTCGCAGTCGCTGGCCCGATCAACCTACAGCAAAATGCTCCCCGAAGATACCACCGACCATACCAGCTACTTCAGCTTTTATGATGTGATGGAAAAACTGGCAACCGTAGCCGGAACTTTCAGCTTTGGCATCATCGAAGCGGTTACCGGAAGTATGCGCTACTCGGTGCTGTCAATTGCAACTTTCTTCATTATCGGGACTGTATTTCTGCTGATGACCTACAAAGTGGTAGCCAAAAGCAACGGAGAATCAAGCGTTATCTGATGTTTCGGTAATATCCGGATTTCCGGGAAGATTTTCTCCCTAAAAGAATACCGACAGGTATTATTATTCAATATCCATCTATATATTTGCATGGAATTTCCTGACTCTTTATTACAAACCAATATCAATTCATACATGAAAAAAACTTTGTTTTTACTGCTTGTTCCGGCATTGCTGGCATTTACTGCCTGCCAGAACACTCCAACCGTTACAGAAATGGAAAATCCATTCTTTTCGGAGTACACCACTCCTTTCCAGGTGCCGCCTTTCGATAAGATAGAAGATGCGCACTATCTGCCCGCATTTATTGAGGCGATGAAACAGCACAACGAAGAAATTGCAGCCATCACTGCAAATCAGAATGAACCTGACTTCGAAAATACCATCCTGGCCTACGACAAATCGGGGAAGATGCTAACCAGGGTAAGCTATGTTTTCTTCAACCTGAATGAAGCCAACACCAACGAGAAGATGCAGGAGGTTGCCAGAGAGGTATCGCCGCTGATGTCAAAACACCGCGATGATATTTCGATGAATCCCGAACTTTTTGCCCGCATCAAGGCTGTTTATGAAAAGCGCCACGATGCCGGCCTCGACGACCAGCAGATCAGGGTGGTTGAGAAGTATTACCGCGATTTTGAGCGCCGCGGGGCCAACCTTCCGGCAGAGCAGCAGAACGAGCTCCGGAAAATAAACGAAGAACTGGCCATGCTTGAACTCAGATTCGGTGAAAATCAACTGGCCGAGATAAATAAAAACTTCAAACTGGTCATTGACAACCGGGAAGATCTGGCAGGCCTCTCCGACAATGTGATTGCAGCAGCGGCCGAAACCGCCAACGCCATGGGCGAGAACGGAAAATGGGTATTCACCCTGGCCAAACCGAGCCTGATTCCTTTCCTGCAGTATGCCGAAAACAGGGCGCTGCGCGAAAAACTCTACAGAGGTTACTTTATGCGCGGAAACAACGACAATGCCAACGATAACAAACAGATTGTTAAGGATATCGTTAGATTGCGCGCCGAAAAAGCAAAACTCCTCGGTTTCGAAAACTACGCCGCTTACATTATCGACGACAATATGGCAAAAACACCCGGAAATGTGGACAACTTCCTCGACGGTATTCTGAAACCTGCACTGAAGGTCGCCAAACAGGAACTGGCTGAAATGCAGAAGATTGCCAATGCCGAAGGCGCTGATTTCAAACTCGAATCATGGGATTGGTGGTATTATGCCGAGAAGCTGCGCAAACAGAAGTACGACCTTGACGAAAACGAGCTGAAACCCTATCTGAAACTCGAAAATGTAAGAGACGGAATGTTCGATGTTGCCGGAAAGCTTTACGGCATCACCTTCGAAAAGCTTACCAACCTGCCGGTTTACCACAAGGATGTGGAGACCTTCGAAGTTAAGGAAGCCGACGGCTCACACCTTGGAATTCTTTACCTGGATTACTACCCCCGCGATTCGAAGAGCGGAGGCGCCTGGTGTACCGGATTCCAGGAAGCAGGCTGGGAAAACGGACAGAAAGTTGATCCGATTGTTTCCATCGTCTGCAACTTTACCCCTCCTTCAGGAAATGTTCCCGCACTGCTGAGCTGGGATGAAACCACCACGCTTTTCCATGAGTTCGGACATGCCCTGCACGGACTGTTTACCGAAGGCAAATACACCAGAACCGCCGGAAATGTACCCACCGACTTTGTGGAACTTCCTTCGCAGGTGATGGAAAACTGGGCCGGCGAACCTGAGGTGCTCCGCTCCTATGCCCGCCACTACGAAACCGGAGAAGTAATCCCCGATGAACTGATCAGCAAACTCCAAAATTCCGGACACTTCAACCAGGGTTTTGAGACTACGGAATATATCGCCGCCTCCGTTCTCGATCTGGATTACCACGAATTGTCATCGCCCGCCGTGGTTGACGATGTCATTAAATTCGAGCAGGAACATATGGATAAAATCGGCCTGATCCATGAGATTCTGCCGCGCTACCGCACCACCTATTTCTCACATATTTTCGACGGAGGATACGCTGCCGGCTATTATGTTTACCTGTGGGCTGCCGTGCTTGATGCAGATGCATTTGATTATTTCAAACAGTCGGGCGATATCTTCAACAAGGACCTGGCCGCTGCATTCCGCAAATATTGCCTTGCCGAAAACGGTAACGATGAAGGTATGGTTCAGTACAGAAAGTTCAGGGGACAGGATCCCTCAATTGATCCGCTGCTGAAGAAACGCGGGCTGAAGTAAACCTTTTACCCAAAATTACAGCGGTGACTGCCTGACGGCACAGCATCGCGGAAACAGAAAAACAACGGCTTGAGTTTCCCCTCATAGCCGTTGTTTTTTTATACGAATTGGATTTACAATCGTTAATGCGTGTGGTTAAAATAGTTTTTTAAAGCATATAAGTCTGATTATATTTGCATATTATTCGGATTGCATTTTTTTGATTTGTATTGAGCAAAACAGCAGACAGAAAGAAGATCGTTAACAAAGAAGCAAATAATTAATTATGAGAAAGATACCTTCTTTAATTGCGTTGCTTGGAATGATCGGGATGATCGGTTGCATCACCCCAACCCAGGGATGGGGACAGAATCCTTGGGACTATCAGAGGACCATCCGTGTGACGGATTCTCTGGTGGAAGTATTCAAGGGAGATGGTATGGACACTCTCTTAAATATTTATTGCGGTCCGGTGAAAGGATCTGATTTGTATGCTAATCCAAGAAGCCCTGGTTGGGACATTTTGAGAAACCGTTTTACTGCCAAAAATGGTCAAACTTTCTGGATCGATATGAATACGATCCAAGGATTGACTGAGATTTGGGGCTTGGGAGGATCTGATCCTGCCACTCTCCACCCAAACAATATGATTGAGGTATGGGGAGCGGGGATTGTTGCCTTCTATTATTCACTGAATAATGGGAGTGAGTATTATATTTCTTCCCATGTAAACTACTTCGGTGTCACCCAGTGGGCTGGAGCTGATCTGCCTTCTGAGACGATCCTCGTGGTGGAGGATGGCTCCGAACTGAACGGTACCTTCAGCACAGAGGGATATCTCTATCTCGCTGAGAATGAAGTTATCGGGGTAGAAGAGTGGCAGAATAATAATGTATGGTGGTGTAATGTACTTCCAAATGGAACTTATATTTTTTTATTTTCTAAAATAAAAGAAGTGACTGTTGGAAGTTTGATTGATGAAGCATTTTCTGTACCTAAATATGGAAACAGTTTCACCTTGGAAGTTGCCTATGACGATGGGACCAGTAATGGTCCGCAGTATTGCAATTCTATGCAATACTTTACCCTCAAAGATCATCGCTCGGTCCATGTTACCGGCATCCAGCTCAACAAAACTGAGCTGATCCTGGTCAGACTACGGTCTGAGCAACTGATAGCCACTGTGCTACCAAGCAATGCCACTAACAAAAAAGTTATCTGGCATAGCTCAGATACTGAGATCGCCTCCGTTGATCAGAATGGCCTCGTTACCGCCCATGAGGCAGGGGAAGCCACAATCACCGCCACCACCGAGGATGGTGGGTACACAGCAACCTGCCTGGTTACCGTTACCTTCAACACCTCAGTTGAGGAGGTTGAAACAACCAAAATCCAGATTCAAGGGCAGCAGGTTACCGTTTTTGGAAACGGAGAAGTAAAAATCTACGATCTCTCAGGCAGGGTTATCAGATCAGGCGAGGTTGTTGGATTTGAGTCTTTTTTCCTCAACAAAGGAGTATATCTCCTGAAAATGGGTGAGAGAATTCAGAAGATTGCTGTTTTTTAGGATAGGAAGGAGGTCGGAAGTCGGAGGTCAGAGGTCAGATTCCTCCGATGCCTGACGGTGGCTGAGCTGGTGGCTGAGCGCAGTCGAAGCCAAGTCGAAGCCCTCGAAGGCGGAGGAGAAATGAAGTAAAAAGATTAAAGTAAAAAGATAAAAGTAGCACCAGGCAATAACAAGGCCCCACAAGTCCCGTAGGGACGACATTATCGTCCGCAGATAAATGGGCGTTCTCGCAAAGCCAGCCCCCGGATTTTCCGGCGGCCATTCGTTTCTCAATTATCCGGCAAAATTTCCGGAAATGAGGCTTCCTGTCCGTTTATGCCCTATGTTTCCCCTTAGCCTTTGCGGTTTCAAGCAGTTGTCCGGCCCTTTCAAGCGCCAGGTTGATGTCGGCACAAACATTTTCAGTGCCTACCAGCTCGTAAATGCCGTTTTTCTCAAGCATTTCTGCTACCGATTTAACGGGCCCTGAAATTACCACCGTGATGCCGTTAGCCTGGGTTTTCTTTATAAAGCTTTTCAGGTTGCTTACTCCGGTAGCATCGATAAACGGCACCCTGTACAGGCGGATGATCCGGATAAGCGGCTTAATCTTCACCTGTTTTTCGGCTTCGTCAAACTTGTTTGCCACCCCGAAGAAGAATGGGCCGTTTACCTCAAACACCTCCACCTTATCCGGAATCACCAGCTTCGGTGCTGTTTCAGGCTCCTCGGCACGCTCGTCATCCACCGCCATATTTACCACAGCCACATCGGTGGTATCGATAACGCGCTTGAGGAAAAGCAGAATGGCCAGCAGCAGGCCAAACTGAATGGCCACGGTAAGATCAATGATGACCGTTAGCAGGAAAGTGGTGAGCAGTACCGCAATTTCGCTTTTGGTATTCCGGAACAGTCCGGCAAACGAGCGCCATTCACTCATATTATAGGCTACAACCACCAGTATTCCGGCAAGGCAGCTCATGGGGATAAGCTTTGCCCATTTTCCGAAAAAAAGCATAATCAGCAGCAGCACCAATGCGTGGATAATTCCGGCAACCGGAGTTTTTCCGCCGTTTCTGATGTTGGTCATGGTACGGGCAATGGCACCGGTTGCGGGGATTCCGCCAAAAATGGGGGTAATGATATTGGCGATTCCCTGTCCGATCAGCTCGGTATTTGAGCGGTGTTTTGTTCCCATGGCGCCGTCGGCAACCATGGCCGAAAGCAGCGACTCAATCGCGCCAAGCATGGCGATGGTAAAGGCGGGAGCCAGCAACAGTCTGAATTTCTCCCACCCGATTACCGGGATTGACGGAGGCGGAAAAGATGATTTTATTTCACCGAAACGGCTGCCGATGGTTTCTACCGGCAGGTTGAAATAGGTAACGGCCGCGGTGGTGATGAGCAGGGCGATCAGCGTGCCCGGGATTTTCTTGTTTACCTTGGGCCAGTACACCGAAACCACTACGGTAAATACGCCGATTGCCAAAGCAAACCAGTTTACCTTATTGAAGTGTAAAATGTAGTACCGCCACTTTTCGATAAACTCCGATGGCACGGCCTGAGCAACATCAAGACCGAAAAAGTCCTTGATCTGCGATGAAAAGATTACAACGGCAATACCCGAGGTGAAACCAACCACAATGGGATAGGGCATGAATTTGATGATGGTGCCGAGTTTAAGCAGTCCCATTCCCACCAGCATAAAGCCGGCAATCAGGGTTGCCACGATCAGGCCTTCAACACCAAACTTCTCGACGATGCCATAAACAATCACGATAAAGGCGCCGGTTGGGCCGCCTATCTGCACCCTGCTGCCGCCCAGCGCCGAAATCAGAAAGCCGGCAATAATGGCGGTAATCAGCCCCCTTTCGGGTGAAACCCCCGAAGCTATACCGAAAGCAATGGCAAGCGGAAGCGCCACAATACCCACTATGATGCCGGCAATCAGATCGGAAGTAAAGGTCTTCAGATCGTAATCCCTCATCGTAGTGATGATTTTCGGATGGTAAACACTTGAAATTTTTCTCAGTAATGATTCATTCATATCAGGATAAATATTTAGAAATGATGGCATTGGAATATAAAACAAACATCCGGTCCGGGA
>LUZO01000175.1 GCA_001603685.1 Bacteroidales bacterium Bact_23 | reverse complement strand
ATCTAGAGTACTGTAAAGAGATTATAAATAAAATACGGGACAACCAGGAATGGGCGAATTTGTTAAATGCTCTTAACGGAGGATTTGTAAGCAGTGGTCTGGCAGCAGATCCAGCTTATGCTGACGTATTGCCCACGGGTATGAATTTTTACGGATCTAATCCTGAAAAAATGCCTACTCAGGCCGCATGGGAAACTGCTAAAAAGGTAGCAGATCAGTTATTGACGGACTACTACAAGGAACATGGTAAATTCCCAGAAACAATTGGAATGATCATGTGGGGTACAGAATTACTCCGAACTGATGCTATATCCATAGCTGAATTCATGTATCTTTTAGGTGTCCATCCTGTGTGGA
Organism: Bacteroidales bacterium Bact_23; assembly: GCA_001603685.1. Classification (GTDB taxonomy): domain Bacteria; phylum Bacteroidota; class Bacteroidia; order Bacteroidales; family Lentimicrobiaceae; genus Lentimicrobium. The sequence goes on along the minus strand of LUZO01000175.1, from coordinate 1,366 downwards.
ATACTAACGGAGATGTCCAGAGCACATCAACTCTGATTCCACTGGAAGATTTAACCATTACCATTGACGGTGTTACAATGCAGAGACCTCGAATTGACGTGTTTACCACCATTGTTACAGGTAATGAACTCTGGATAAACCTATTAAATAATGCAGTGGAACTGGCTGCTGGAGCACCTGGAGAAACCAATGATCAAAATTATGTCAAAAAACATCTCACTGAAAACGACTCTTTGGATCGTGTTTTTGGTCTAAGAGGGCTTGTTTTGGAGGGAACTGGTGTATCCGATCTGGTGCCAAACACCAGTAAATGGAATACCAGCGATGAATTGGCTGATCTCTATCTATCCAGAGTATCTTATGCATGGAGGTCTACAGAAGACGGTGTCAGTATTCAACAAAACAGGAACACATTCCAGTACCTTCTGGGAAGTATGGATATGGTAACTCAAACCATTGACAGCACCTGGAGATTACTGGATACTGATGATTACTATGATTGGTATGGTGGAATGTTACTGGCATCCAGAAGTTTAGGAGGAAATCCAGATGCTATATTGGCCGATATTAGGAACAAAAACAGCGTGGTTACCAGAACAGTGCAAGAAGAAGTGGAACTTGAGATCAGATCCCAACTTTTAAACCCAACCTACATGGATTCACTTTTAAACACTCCCAGTGGGTGGATGGAATATGCATCCAGGTATGAGAATCTGTTTGGAATGGATGCTACTACCAATAGTGTATCTGACCAGATGTGGACAATGGTGGCTGAAAATTTATTAGACTCCCGATTCAGCTCTACAAGTGATTATCAAGCATTTGCAACCCAGAGCATGTTAGGATGGACTATTGAAGCTGCAAGAAGAAACATGTGGCAAGCTGATTCACAACTTTTACAAGCTTTACAAGACAAATACATTGAAAGTGTTAACCAATATGGAGTAAGTTGCTGTCACCACACATGTGCGAACTTGGCTTTTAACCAGTTTGTAGTAACAGGATCGTCTTTAAGCATGAACCAGCTTCAACAGTTTGCCAACACTCTGCAAGGTGCAACTGGAAAATCTGTTACACTTGCACCAGAAGGAAATTCAAAACCAAGTGGAGATTCAGGACAAAGCGGGACATCTGGGCAAAATCAGGGACAAACCTCAGGAACGGTCTCACCAGGTGAAGTTAATGCTGCTCAAGTAACATCAGAGGTAGGAGAGGTTTCCGACACTGGAAGCAGTGAAAGCAGTGATAGCACAGCTCATGAAGTATCAAAGACAAGTCAGGGAAGTTCTGCTCAGTCTATGCCTATATGGGCATTGGTTGGAGTTATTCTTATTCTGGTTTTAGTTGGTGCAGGATACTTTAAAGG
>LUZO01000174.1 GCA_001603685.1 Bacteroidales bacterium Bact_23 | reverse complement strand
ATTATGTCGCCCATTCAACAGGGTTAGCTTGGCATCAGGCCAGAGCGCTGCTTTTTCGGCTCGTTGCTGAGGACAAGCTATCAATGTTGGATACGACAAAGTCTTGGGTCTTCTTCCTAAGAGACGGCGCAAAGAAGGAAGGAGGCTAAAGGATGGAGAGAGCAGACCAATGCCAAACAAGAGAAGGCGAAAGCGCAAAAAACACAAGCCAAGGCCTGAGGAGCCCCCTGCCACAGAATCAAATGAGCGCTGAATTGACCCAAGACTCCCTGCCTGGAAAAGGAGAGAGCTCAGGCTCTATTGGAGGGCAAACCGAGCCGGGATCCTCAGGGGGTGCATCCCATGGCCCCCAGAGGACTTATGATGCATTTATGCAGCGAAGACCGCCTCATGAGCACCAGATGGGGATGAGGGAGGATGGCTTTGACCTCATGCTTTGGTGCAGCCTGTTGGCAAACCAGAGAAACATGCGAACGGACCGCATGACCCACCTGATGTTCAGCTATAATGATGGAGCCTATGCCCAAGATGGGGAGGAGGTCATACAGGAGCTGCTAGTCAAGGAGCGGGGAAGCAGTTATAGAACATCCGAATTGACTACTGCGGTCCAGATGGTCCAGGCCTTGACCTTCACCGACTTGGAGGACCCTCCCAATCACCTGCTATGCGTCAGGAATGGCATATTGAACCTGGAAACGCTTACGCTCTCGTGGCATAGTCCAGCATACTTCTTCACGTCGAAGCTGCCGGTGGACTTCAGGCCTGACGCAAAATGCCCCGTCTTCATGGAGCACCTCGAGAAGATCCTCCCTGACCCAAAGAGGCGGATGTGCCTCCAGGAGGCTTTTGGCTACTGCCTGCTAAGGGGGATGCCTTACCACAAGCTGTTCTTCTTTGTCGGGTCCGGGAGGAACGGGAAGGGGACCCTCGTTAGGACCTTGGCCGACATCATCGGAAAGAGGAACGTCTCGGCCATACCGCTGGAGATGCTGCCCATGCGTTTCCAGGTCACAAACCTTTACTCGAAGCTGGTCAACGTCTCGAGCGAGCCAAAGGCAAAGAATTACCTTGACACCGAGATCCTCAAGAAGGCAACCGGGGAGGACCCCATTGACGGCGAGATCAAGGGGAAACAGCGGCCGATACAATTCATGAATTATGCAAAGTTCATAATCCAGGCCAACAAGCTCCCCAAGGTAAGCGACAGCTCCACTGCCTGGTGGGAGCGTGTGATCATCATCGAGTTCACGGAGGAGTTCACAAGCGAGAACGGGAAATTAGTGCCGAACATCGAGCAGAAGTGGCTAACCAGCGAGGAGGAGCGCTCGGGGATCCTCAACTGGATGGTCGAGGGGCTGAGGAGGCTGCAGGCCCAGAACGGCTTTACAAAGTCGGAGGACATGATAGATGCCGAGAGGGATTACCGGCGCTACTCTGACCCCATCGCTTGCTTCCTGGAGGATTGCTGCAAGGTCAAGGTAGGGCTGATAATCTCAAAGGCTGATCTTTACGATGCGTATAAGGAATACTCGGAGCAGAACGATTTTGACATCCTGAGCGCCAATGCCTTCAATGATCGATTAAGGAAGATCCCAAGGGTCAAGGCAGAAACTAAATGGATCGATGGCAAATCGGTGAAAGTGTGGATTGGTATAGGGCTCAAAGGTCCAGAAGGTAAGGATAACCTTACCACTCTTACCAGTCTTACCG
>LUZO01000173.1 GCA_001603685.1 Bacteroidales bacterium Bact_23 | reverse complement strand
AGAATTTGGTCTGCTCGTTCGATCAGTAATATTATCCGGCTCTGCAAGCATTTCTAAAAATCAACAGCAAGTATTTTATTTTGATTAAATTTCCAAACTATGAAATTGATTGCCAAACTGAAAATTGCGTTTTTGAAGATGGGATTTGTGCTGGCAGGAGTTTTCTTTCTGCAGACAATCGCAGTTTCTCAGCAAGTTGTGAACCGTGGGATGGAAGACGAGCACATCCGCATCACACTAATGGATTTTTCTTACTTTGAGCGTATGCTTATTGTAAGTGAACTCAATGTACTTACCGGTGACAAGGTGGTGGCTTCGGATGAAACCGGTATCATTTATATCTATCCGGTTGAAAGAAACATCAATCAACTGGAAGATGTGGTTTTTGGAATTGTCAGCAAGGCATGTGCCCTTGAAAATGAATTAGACAAAGATGCTCAGACGCAGATGATTCTGGAGTTAAGCTCCAGGCACGGCGATTGGCTTGAGCCGTATGCCCTTACCGGCCAGCGCGAGACTGAGAACGACTCCTGCCACACCTCACTGCCTTTCTGCACAGGAACAATTTATACTTTTCCGGCAGGGGTAAATACCCAGGCACAGGTCGGCCCGCAGTACGGCTGCCTGTCAACCAAGCCCAACCCTGCCTGGTATCACATGAAAATTCTGGATCCGGGCCCGCTGCAGATTTTTATTTCGAGCAGCCCTTCAAGAGATATTGACTTCTGTTTGTGGGGGCCCTATCAGGATCCCATAACCCCTTGTCCGATGACGGCAACTCCCGGCGGCCTGACTTCCAACAAAATTGTATCGTGCAGCTATTCCGCAGCCCATACCGAAACCGTTAACATTCCCAACGGACAGACAGGTGAGTATTACATCCTGGTTATTACCAACTACAGTAACCTGCCGTGTAACATTACTTTCCAGAAATCAGGAGGTACCGGAACCACCGACTGCACCATTCTGCCTCCGCCGGCAACCAGCAACTCGCCGGTTTGTACCGGAGGAACCATCCAGCTGAGCGCTTCAACGGTACCCGGAGCTTCCTATAACTGGTCTGGCCCTGCAGGATTCATCAGCAATCAGCAAAATCCTTCAATCAATAATGCAACCTATTCCAATGCCGGAATTTACTCGCTAACCATCACTTACAACGGTATAACCAGCGAGCCTACCGATACGGAAGTTTTTGTTTATGATCCTCCCACAGCAACCCTGAGCGGTTCAACAAGCATCTGCGAAGGCGACTCAACCCAGCTCACCGTTACAACCACAAGCGTTGGGCCGTATCGCATTGCCGTCTCCTCCAGTCAGGGCGGAATACCGATGGTTTACAATTTCTTCCAGCCCAGCTTCAAATTCTGGGTAAAGCCTACTTCAACCACCACTTATACGCTTACCTCCGTTCAGAATAATGCCTGTCAGGGTCAGGTATTCGGCGAGGCAGTGGTAACGGTAAGGCCAAAACCGGCTACGGCATTCAGCACATCAAATCTCTGTTCGCAGCAGCAGACGCAGTTTACCGATGAAACCACTGTTCCGGTAGGGGGCATATCATCCTGGGACTGGAACTTCGGCGATGGAGGTACCTCCAACCTGCAGCATCCGCAGCATAATTATTCCAATGCCGGATTCTACAATGTAAGCCTGAAGGTGGTGGGCAACAACGGTTGTGAAAAGACGCTGGTTAAACCGGTTTCCATAAATTCGACACCTTCGGTGGATGCCGGCCCCGACAAAACCATTGCTTATGGTACCAATGTTCAGCTCGATGGAAGCGCTTCGGGCGGATCGGGCAGCCATTCGTATCAGTGGGTGCCTGCTGACAAGGTGGATAATCCGACCATACTTAAGCCCAACACTGTGTTGCTTGCCTCTACCACCGATTTCACCCTTACAGCTACCGATAATCAGAATGGCTGCAAGAAATCGGATATGGTGAAGGTAAATATTACCGGCGGCCCGCTGGCAGGTGTGATTCTTGCCGAACCCAATGAAATCTGCCACGGCTCAAGCACGCATCTGAATGCCATGATTTCGGGCGGATCGGGCAACTACACCTACACCTGGAGCTCTACTCCGCCAGGATTCAACTCAAACCTGGAAGATGTAACCGTAAGCCCCACCCAGAATACCACTTACCATCTGTCGGTTTTCGATGGCTTCAATACCATTCAGGTTGAGGTTATGGTGAAAGTAAATCCCCTGCCCATTCCCAATGCGGGCAGTAATCAGACCATTCCTCACGGAACAAGTACCACCCTTGAATCGTCGGTATCGGGCGGAACCCCGTCATATTCCATTGAGTGGAGCCCTGCCAATCTGGTTCTGGCCCCTACAATGCCGATTACCCCAACGGTAAATCTTTACGAATCGCAGAATTTCACCATGAAAGTTACCGATTCTAAGGGTTGTGTAGCGGTAGGCAATATGACCGTTACCATCGAAGGCGGTGCATTGCAGGTAAATCCGAAAGCCGATGAGCCGGTTATCTGCCGCAATTCATCCACCAAAATCAGGGCGGTTCCCGGCGGCGGATCAGGAAACTACCAGTCATACTCATGGACTTCAAATCCTCCGGGATTTACTTCCAATGAGGCAGAACCTGTGGTAAGCCCCGCAACCACTACTACCTATACAGTTACTGTGTTCGACGGCTACAACAGCATTGAGGGAAGTGTGGTGGTTACGGTAAACCAGCTTCCGCAAATCAGCCTCATTCCTGAAAACGACTACAGGGTGCTGAAGATAAGCCCTACCGAGATTGGTGTGTGCGTATATGATACCGTGTACCTCGATGCCGGCAATCCGGGTTCAACTTATCTGTGGAGCAATGGATCGGTGGAACAGATTATCGCAATTCAGACTTCAGGAATCAGTTTCGACTACCAGGAGTTTCAGGTTAAGGTCACCAATCCCGAAACAAATTGCGAAAATACCGCTGTGCTGACTGCTCTGTTCACCTTCCAGTACTGCAGCTACGGAATCGACGACAAAGAGGCGGACAACCGATTCAGGATTTACCCCAACCCCTCAGCCGACGGAATGTTCCACTATCAGATCGAGGGTGTGAAAGGTGCTGTGGTACTCGAAGTCTATACTGCTCATGGAAAACTGGTTGATTCTGAAATTATCAGCATTGCTTCGGGAAGTAACTACAAATCTTCGTTGAAACTCAACCGGTTAAGCCCGGGTATTTATTACCTGAAACTGACCGGCAATGAGACTCAGATACTCAGAAAACTGGTGATTCAAAAATAATAACTTACTGTTTTCGTTATGTTTGCAAACCATTAATGCAGTAAGTTTCTGCAGGATAACGAAACAAAAAGAAGAATACTTTGATGAAAAAAAATCTGCCTTTTGTACTCTTGATGTTAATTGTCGGGCTTCCGGCGATGGTTTTTTCCCAGAATCAGGCGTTAAATGCGTCAAACCGGTGTTCGTATGTACCTCCCAGGCAAGCCGACAACTGGTTTTTTTTCCAGAATGCCGGCTTACGGTTCACCGATGCGGGAGTTACGGTAAATAACCTGCCCAACAACAACCTGCCGGTAGGAAAAGGTACGGCTACCTATTCCGACAAGGATGGCAATCTGCTGTTGTACACCGATGGAATCAGGGTTTGGAACAAAAACCATAACCTGATTAATTTTGGCCCGAATCTGTCGGGTGACCTCGGCTCAACCCAGTCGGCCCTTATCGTCAGAAATCCGGAGGCAGAGCAGATCTTATACATTTTCACCACCGATATTCTTTATCCTCCCGCTTTCGGGACCACCAAAGGGCTCAACTATTCGAGGGTTGACCTCACCTGGGGCGATGGCGCCGGTGCGGTTACCTCCGAAAGGGATGTTAACCTGCTTCCGGCTTCGGCCGAAATGCTCACAGGCGTAAAAACCGCAGATGGAAAAGGCTTCTGGGCGGTAACGCATGGGCTGGGAAATAACAGCTTTTACGCTTATGAAGTAAACAAGGACGGAGTAAAAACCGCGCCGGTTGTCAGCAATGCCGGATCAAGCCTGAGCGACAACTATAACCTCCGCGAAAGCGTTGGCTCAATGAAGATCAGCCCGAAAGGGGATAAAATCGCCTTTGCTTCCTTCGGTAAAAATGTGGTAGAAGTTTTTTCATTCAATAATCAGAGTGGTACCGTCAGCAATGCCGTTTCGCTGACCCTGCCGGCAACCGGAAACAATCAGGGTGTGTATTATGTCGAGTTTTCGCCTGATGGAACCAAACTTTACTTCACCGTAGTAAACCTCAGCACCGGCCGCGACAATCAGCTTTATCAGGCTGACCTGGCCAACAATAACCAGATTACCAAACTGAATGATACACCGCTGCACAGCGATGTGTCTGCGCTGCAGGTCGGACGCGATGGAAAAATCTATGTTACCCGCTACCAGCAGGATATTATCGGGGTAATTGAAAATCCGAACCGTCCGGGTACGGCATGCAACTACAACGAAGATGGCATCTCGCTTGCCGGAAGGCGCGGCCAGAACGGATTCCCCACATTTATCCAGAGCTTCTTCGATGTGCCTCCGTTTGACTACGATACCAAATGCGACGGCGATGCAACGGAGTTCTATATTCTGAATACCTCCAACATCGATCAGGCAACCTGGGATTTCGGCGATCCGGGAAATACAACTCCGGGAACGGGGCTCAATCCCATTCATGTGTTCAGCGCTCCGGGAACCTACAATGTTACCCTTACCGAAAGCTTTAATGGTCAGTCATTTACCACTACTTCGCAGGTGGTAATTCATGAGCTGCCGGGCAAAGTCTTTATTTACGACAGTCTTTACATCTTTCCGGGTTCCACCATTCCGCTCGACGGCGGCGCCGATATGTTCTCATATGTGTGGCAGGACGGCAGCGAAGGAAGGTATTACAATGTTACCGATCCCGGGGAATATGTGGTGGAATATGTGGATATTAACTGCTGCCGCAATATCGACAGCCTTACCGTGATATCACTGGATATCAGCCTGCCCAATGCCTTTACCCCCAATGGCGACGGAGTGAATGACTACTTCAGGCCGCTCGGGCCCAGCGACGGTATCTCCGACTACAGTCTCATCGTTTACAACCGCTGGGGACAGAAGGTGTGGGAGTCGGCAGCCTTCAGCGATAAGTGGGATGGAACTTTTAAAGGGGATCCTGCCGCATCGGGAATTTATGCCTGGTACATGACTTTCAATGTGATCGGAAATGTCTCTTCAATCGGAAAAGTTAAATATAAAGGCAGCGTTATGCTCCTGCGATGATTAATACCACTTGACGATTTCAGCCCGCTCCGGCGGGCTTTTTTATACTCCTGAATTAGCGGGTTGCCTTTGCTGAAAATAACACCGGTTGGAAAAATGTAACAGACGGATTGAGCGGAGCGATAATTGTTCTGAATATTTTAACCACCGGCATTAACGATTATAAATACGATTTGTATAATTATCGGTATGGTAATTCAGGCCGGATACCGGGCCTTATCCCGGGTTCATTGATTTCTGTGATTTCTCGAAATACCGGCTCGCCTTTGAATTCATTTGGTGTAGTATATTGAAAATTAACGGAAATAGGGATAAGATTTTGCCGGGCTGTTGCAATTCAATTCAATAATGTTTATTTTTGTATATAAGAAGTCTTTAAAAAACCGGAATCCGATGACCTTAAAACGAATTGTATTATTGCTGGCTTTACTTACTCCGGTAGTTTTTGTAAATGCTCAGAAGCAGGCCAATTACTGGTATTTTGGCAAGAAAGCGGGTCTTAGTTTTGCTATGGGCCCACCGTTTGCTTTACTTGACGGAGCCCTGGATACCGGTGAGGGATGCTCATCCATATCCACCTCGAGCGGAAGCCTGGAATTTTATTCGGACGGGACTTATGTTTACACGAAGAACCATGTCCGCATGCCGAACGGATCGGGTCTTTTCGGGCATTCATCCAGCACCCAGTCGGCCATTATTGTGCCGCGCCCGGGCTCTTCAACCCAGTATTACATTTTTACGGTGGATGCAGCTGACAACAACCTGGCGAAGGGATTGTGCTATTCGAAAGTGGATATGGCGCTGAACAACGGCCTGGGCGATGTGGTTACCACCGAAAAAAACATCTCGCTGGTGCCTCTGGCTTGCGAAAAGGTTACCGCCGTTGGGCATAGTGATGGGCAGACCTACTGGGTTATTACCAAAAAGTGGGGCAATGCCGATTTTTATGCCTATCGCATTACCTACGACGGGGTGGATACCAATCCGGTAATCAGTACTACCGGCCCGCCTCTCACCGGAAATATCGGCCAGGCATCAAAAGGCTATCTGAAAGTATCGCCCGACGGTACAAAAATTGCATCGGCCAATAATACCAATTTTGATGTCGGCATCTATAATTTCGATAATTCAACGGGGCAAATAACCCATCTGGTTACCGATAACACCTATCCCAGCCCCGGAGGATATGATCCGGGTGGCCCTTATGGAATTGAGTTCTCGCCCAACAGCCTCAGACTTTATGTGGGTGAATGGAAGGGCAACCGAAGGATTAGTCAGTATGACCTCTCTTCGAATGATCCTGCTACCATTCTTGCATCAAAGGTTGTGGTGGCTACCGTCGGGCAGAACAAGGATCCCATAGGAGCGCTCCAGCTTGGCCCCGACAACCGCCTTTATATCGCCCGGTACAACTCGGGCTATCTCTCCCGCATCAACAACCCCAATGCGCTGGGAACGGCCTGCGATTTTGTGGAGAATGCAATTGGCCTGGGCGGACGGCAGTCAACCTACGGACTACCGCCCTTTATCCAGTCGTTTTTCTACCTTACGGTTGACTTTTACTGGGATGAGCCGGCCTGCGACGGAAACTCCATCCACTTCTTCGCCAGCGCTTCCGATACTCCCGACTCGCTGAAGTGGACATTCCCCAACGGATCGGTCTCTACCATCATGAACCCGACTTATACCTTCCCCGGTGTGGGGCTGTACGGGGTTAAACTGGATGTGTATCTCTACGGACAGATGAAATCGGTGAACAGGCTCGTAAAAATCAACCCTGCCACCACTTTTGAGATGGGCAACGATACCACCATTTGTGCCAGCGAGGCATTTTACCTCGATGCCGGCGAATACGATTCCTATCTGTGGCACGACAACTCCATCGGCAGGACGATTTATACCGATGAATCAGGATGGTACCGGTGTACCGTAGCCAATTCGTTCGGATGTACGGCAACCGACTCCATTTATGTTCAGGTAAACCCCAATCCTGCGGTTGATGCCGGTCCTGATCTTACCACCCCCGAAGGTACATCGGTAACCATTGCAGCATCCGTTAGCGGCGGATCGGGAAATTACAGCTACCACTGGGAGCCCGCGAATCTGCTTCAGAATCCGAATGTACTGCAGCCTACCACTATTTTACTGAACTTCCCGGCCGATTTCACCCTGACGGTTACCGATAACGCAACCGGCTGTATTGGTCAGGATCAGATGAGGGTAAATGTTACCGGAGCGGCCCTGAGCTGCAATGCCTATGCCACGCCGCCTTCAATATGCCTGGGCGATCAAACCCGGCTAACGGTAGTGGCTTACGGCGGCACCGGCCAGTATAGTTACTCCTGGAGTTCCAATCCGCCGGGATTCACCTCGCAGCTTCCCGAACCGGTGGTATCACCCCAGCAGAATACCGTTTATACCGTAGTGGTTAACGACGGCGAAAATACCGTTAGCCGTACCGTAAGCGTTACCATCAACCCGCTGCCGCAGGTTTCGGCAGGCGACAACCAGATTATTCCGCACGGAACCACCGCCATGCTGATATCAACCATTTCGGGAGGCGCCATTCCGTATACCTTCCACTGGACGCCCGAAAATATGGTGCTGGCGCCGACCATGAATGTTACCAAAACGGTGATTCTTTACAATTCGCAGGTGTTTACTCTCGAGGTGACGGATAACAACGGATGCAAGGCGAGCGCACAAACGCAGGTAATCGTTGAGGGTGGCGCCCTTTCGGCCAACCCTTCGGCGCTTAACTCCTCGCTCTGCAAGGGCGAAAGCACCCAGCTGTTTGCCATGCCGGGAGGCGGTTCAAACAATTACACTTCATTCTCATGGAGTTCGGTACCGCCCGGATTTACCTCAACGGAGCAGAATCCCACGGTTACCCCTCTGGTGGAGACCATCTATACGGTCGAGGTGTTCGACGGTTTCAATTACGCTACCGGCAGTACTACGGTGCAGGTTAAGCAACTTCCGCCGATTACCCTTCCCCCCAGCGATCCGAAGGTACTGATAATCAGCCCCACCGAAATTGGCGCCTGTGTGTTTGACACCGTTACCCTCGATGCCGGAAATCCGGGCTCAGAGTATCTCTGGAGCAACGGAGCAATTGCGCAGACCATCAATATTTCCACTTCCGGCGTATCGTTCGATATGCAGGAGTATGATGTGACCGTGCATAACCCGATGACAGGCTGCTCGAACAGTGCCCACATTTCCATCTATTTTACATACCAGTATTGCAGCTACGGGATTGAGGAGAACGAGGCCGGCGGCAAACTGCGTATCTATCCGAATCCTTCCGGCAACGGAGTATTCAACTGCGAACTCGAAGGGCTTTCGGGCAAAACGAAGCTGGAAGTCTTTTCATCGCCCGGAAAGCTGCTTTATACCGGCGAGTCCGACATCATACCGGGAAGCGCTTTCAAAACCACGCTGAAACTCAATAAATTCAGCCCGGGTGTTTATTATCTGAAACTTTCAAATCCCGAAGCGGTGATCTTCCGTAAACTGATCATCCAGCGGCAGTAGCCGGCAGGCTTTACGAAGAATTTTCAACGGGTAATCCCAAACATCACAAGCCGGTTTATGCCGGCTTTTTCTATCTTTGCATAAAGCTTTCAGAAAGGTGAAAATGGCCCGCGATGCCTTCAGATATGTGTTAAGTTTTACCGGTGAACAGGTGATTGAACAGTACACCGGCAGCATCAACCCCGTGATTGAGGTGGCGCTGGTAAACGGCCGCTATCAGCTGAATGCCGAAAATGTGAACTACTCCTACGGTCCGCTGCACGATGCCTTCAGAAGGTACTTCCGCCTCGATCCGCCGGTGCTGGCGCCGGACGATGAGGTGCTGATTCTCGGTTTTGGCGGCGGTAGTGTTGCGGTGATCCTGAGGGAAGAGCTGGGATTGCCTAACCCCGTAACCGGTGTGGAGATCGACGAAGTGGTGCTGAAAGCGGCGCACGAACATTTCAATATCGGAAGGCTGCCGGACCTGACAATCGTTCAGGAAGATGCATTTGACTTTGTGGAAAACTGCATGGAAAAGTACAAGCTGATTGTGGTGGATATCTACCTCGATCAGGTGGTGCCACCTCAGTTTGAAACGGCCGGATTTATCGGAAATCTGAACGAACTGCTGGCCGGCGGCGGAAAGGTGGTGTTTAATAAATTCGCAGGCACCCCCAAACTTGCTGCGGAAGTCAAAGCCATTGAGGAGGTGTTCCGTAAGACCTTCAGCCACACGGAGAGCTTCAGGATTCCGGTGAATAAACGAATGCCGAACTGGATGGTGGTGGGGAGGAAGTAAAAGTAATCCGCCGCGGCGGAGTAAAAAGTTAGAGGTAGGAAGGAAGAGGTAAGAGGTAGGAATTTTAAGTTTTCGTGCGTTTATGTTCTGAAGGTTAGAATAAGTGGCCTCAGGAGCATAAGGCAGATGAAAGTAATCCCTGTTTCCGGCGGGGTGCACAAATAAAAAATAAGCAACGCTTAATGATAGAACAGAATACCCAATTTGCTGAAACCATTGCCCGGGAGTTGCATTTGCAGCCGTGGCAGGTGTTTAATACCATTAAACTGATGGATGGCGGCGCTACCATTCCCTTTATGGCGCGCTACCGTAAGGAGATGTCGGGAAGCCTCGATGAGGTACAACTGTCGGAAATCCGTGACCGGCATCAGCAATTGATTGAGATTGAGAAACGAAGGGAGTACATTCTCGAATCAATCCGGGAACAGGAGAAACTGACGCCCGAACTGGAAAAGCTGATTATTGCAGCCAGAACCCTTACCGAACTGGAGGACCTCTATCTTCCGTACAAACCCAAACGAAAAACCCGCGCCACCATCGCCCGTGAGAAAGGGCTCGAACCGCTGGCCGGGGTAATCATGACACAGGAGCCCATCGATCCGGAAGAGGAAGCCGAAGCTTTCGTTGACTCTGAAAAGGCGGTGAACACCGTTGAAGAGGCGCTCTCCGGTGCCAGGGATATCATTGCCGAATGGGTGAATGAGAACCTTGCCGCCCGCGAACGCATTCGCAACCTTTTTACCCGTGAAGCCATCATCACCTCCCGTCCGGTTAAGGGAAAGGAGCTGGAAGGTATCAATTACCAGAATTATTACGATACCAACGAGCATCTGCTGCGGGCGCCCTCGCACCGAATTCTGGCGATGTTCCGCGGCGAAGAGGAGGGCTTTCTGCGCCTTACCGTGGAGCCATCGGCCGAGAAGGCAGTCTTTGAACTGAACCGCCTTTTCCTGAAGGGAAATAACAAAGCTACCGAACAGGTGGGGATGGCGGTGAAGGATGCCTACAAACGCCTGCTACAGCCGTCGATGGAGACCGAAATCAGGCAGGTGGCCAAGGAAAAAGCCGATGAGGAGGCGATCAGGGTATTTGCCGGAAATCTTCGTCAGTTACTGATGGCCGCTCCGCTGGGGCAGAAGAATGTGCTGGCGATTGACCCCGGCTTCCGGACCGGCTGCAAACTGGCATGCCTCGACCGACAGGGAAGATTGCTGCACAACGAAACCATCTATCCCCATCCGCCGCAGAGCGAGGTAAAAGAAGCGGCAGCAAAGGTGAAAAATCTTGTTTCGGCTTATGCCATCGAAGCCATCGCCATCGGAAACGGAACGGCCGGAAGGGAAACCGAGAACTTTATCCGCCGTCTTTCATTCGACAGGCCGCTGGTCTCCATTATGGTGAATGAGAGCGGCGCTTCGGTGTATTCGGCATCGGCGGTGGCCCGCGAGGAGTTTCCCGATTATGATGTTACTGTCCGTGGTGCCGTTTCCATCGGCCGCAGGCTGATGGACCCGCTCGCCGAACTGGTGAAGATTGACCCGAAATCCATTGGCGTGGGGCAGTATCAGCACGATGTGAATCAGCAGGCGCTGCAGCATAGCCTGGAGGATACGGTAATCAGTTGCGTGAACCAGGTAGGGGTGGAGCTGAATACCGCCAGCAAGCAGCTGCTTAGCTATGTGTCCGGGCTTGGCCCGGCGCTGGCAGGGAATATTGTGGAATACCGCAATAAAAACGGCGCTTTCCGGTCGCGGCAGGAGCTGATGGGGGTGAAGCGCTTCGGCGACAAGACTTTTGAGCAGGCAGCCGGGTTCCTCAGAATCAGCGATGCGGAGTATCCCCTCGACAGAAGCGCAGTTCATCCGGAGAGCTACCCTATTGTGGAGCGTATGGCGGCCAGCCTGGGATGTACCGTTGCCGATCTGATCGCAAAAGAGGAGCTGAGAAGCAAAATCAAACCGGAGAAGTTTGTAACTGAAACGGCTGGCTTGCCCACCATCAACGATATCCTCAGCGAGCTGGCAAAGCCCGGCCGCGATCCGCGCGAGCAGTTCGACCTGTTCGAATTCGACAACAGCATCAATACCATTGAAGATTTGAAAATCGGCATGATACTGAACGGAATTGTGACCAATATCACCGCATTTGGCGCTTTTGTGGATATCGGCGTACATCAGGACGGACTGGTGCATGTAAGCCAGATGGCCAACCGCTTTGTCCGTGACCCCAACGAAGTGGTGAAACTCACCCAGAAGGTAAAGGTCAAAGTGATGGAGGTGGATGTGGCGAGGAAAAGAATCTCGTTATCAATGAAGGAAGCGGGAGATCAGGGTAAGAGGTAAGAGGTAGGAGTCCGCCGCGGCGGAAGAGGTAGGTGGTAAGAGGTAAGAGGTAAGAGGTAAGAGGTAAGAAGTAAGAGTGATTTTCCCGCTAAACGCGTGGATGTCAAATCGGAAATCAGAAATACTATTTTTCCCGCAACGGCGTTGATGTTTTACCAGTTGATAAATAAGAAATGCTGAAAAAGACTCTGTTTGCTTTATTATTACTTTCGGGGATGGCCTTGTCTCCGGTTAATGCTCAGCGTATTATGGGAGCGGCCATTCTGGGGATAAATGCCACGCAGGTTGACGGTGACGAGGTTTACGGCTATAAGAAGTTCGGATTGAACGCCGGGGCTGCCGCCATAATCCCCTTTAAGGAGAAATGGTCGGTGAGCATCGAAAATATCTACAGCGAAAAGGGAGCGCACCAGCGCCGCAGATACCTCGATTCCCTCAATGGTTCCTATGATTTGAAACTCAACTACCTGGAGGTGCCCGTGCTGCTGCATTTTACCGATAAGGAGACGGTAACCTTTGGAGCCGGAATGTCGTGGGGAAGGCTGGTGAAGGTATGGGAGCAGCGAAACGGTTATGAAATGCCGGCCACTACCCTTCAGAGCGGCATTTACCGGAGCAGTGACCTCAACCTGCTGCTCGACATCCGCTTCAGGGTGTTTGAGCGGTTCCGCTTCAATGCCCGGTATGCCTATTCCATCCGCCCCATCGCCACCCGCGAAGTGGTGGACTCCAAAACCGGAAAACCAAATATCCGCGACCAGTACAGCGGACTCTTCACCTTCCGCTTGATTTGGGTTTTCAACGAAAGAATCAGCAGGGAGAGCCGAAAGGAGTAATCCGCTCTCTTTGTTTCCGCCATATCGTTAATAATTTCTTCTGATTTCAAGATAAAAATCCTGATCTGTCGCTTCAGTAATGCAAATACTGTCTGAAAGATTATGAAAACTTTCATATTAATTTGACCAATATTTTGCGTTTTTTTCAATTGTTTATGTTTAGCCTCCCTA
>LUZO01000172.1 GCA_001603685.1 Bacteroidales bacterium Bact_23 | reverse complement strand
AAATGAGTTATTAAATATAATACAAAGTAATAATAACAATTAATTCAAGAAATTGCATATTTAATTTAACAGGAAGCCCAATTTCAATAGTTTTGAGTTAAAAGGTGCAAAATGTTACGAGGAAGTAAATAAAGGCAGGTGTCCTGTATGTATAGAGAAAATTTTAACTTTTAATGATTCCAGTGAAAAAAGAATCCATCCGAACTCCATTACCTAATAGTTCCTGACAGTTCTTAATCTTTTTAATTAACAGCAATGATCAAAACCCGCCAAAATATTACTGCCCGCATTGTCTTCTGCTTCAAAACCACAATGTATTCCGCATTTAATGATCAGTTAACGGTTGGCGGACTAGCCAGGGAGGCTTTCCACCATACCTCTTCGTATAATTATGGATAACCCTCGGAATTGCTTAAATTTGCCCGCACTTTACCATTATGAATTTATTCCTGTATGGGTGAAATAAAAAAGCGGATTTTTTTTATCGTAAATCCGGTTTCCGGGGTTCGTCAATCTCAGAAAAAGATGCTTTCCGGGTTGGTTGCCAAAACCCTGGATGCCGGCCGTTTTGAATGGGAGATAGCCTACAGCAGATCGCCCGAACAGGTTATGACGCTCAGCCGCGAAGCTGCGGCTTCCGGTTTTGGGATTATTGCGGCGGTAGGAGGGGATGGCACCCTGAATCAGGTGGTGAAGGGGATGATTGGCAACGATTCGTTGCTGGCGCTTATTCCGGCCGGCTCGGGAAACGGGCTGGCGCATCATCTCGGAATTCCGGTAGATGTTGGTGAAAGCCTGGCAATCATCAACAACATGAAAATTAAGGAGATAGACACGGTCAGCCTCAACGACAACCTTTTCATTTCAATTGCCGGTGTTGGTTTTGATGCCCTTGTGGCAAAGAAATTCGCCCGGTCCGGGCAAAGGGGTTTCCTCTCATATTTCAAAATTGTTTCAAAAGAGTATCCCGATTACATTCCTGAGAATTATGAGCTGGTGATTGACGGGAAACCATACAGCCGTGAAGCGCTTTTTATCAGCTTTGCCAATACCAACCAATTCGGGTACAACACCATTATCTCGCCCACTGCGCGCATTGACGATGGTCTGGTTGATGTCTGTATCGTACGGAAAGTGCCGGTAATTTATGCGCCATATATCGTCGGGCTGCTGCTTACCAGGAAGATCGATACTTCGGAGTATCTTGAGATCATCAAAGCCAGGAGTGTACAGGTTTTGATGAACAAGAGCTCCTGGGTTAACCTCGACGGAGAGCCTGTAAGAATGGGTAAGGAGTTGGATATCAGGGTTAATCCTGCTTCTTTAAAGATAATAATCCCCTGATGATTATTCTTTTCCGGAGATTTGTTTTCAGGGGTAGATTTTTTGTAGCGAATAGTTCAGGCAGGGTAATGGTGGCCTGAATTTATGCCGGAGAAGGTGCTGCCGTTCAGGAGAGTTGGGTGCGGCTGTCAGGATTAATGCAAAACCCATTAACTTTGCCGGTTGAAATCATATCCGGAATTGCAGCCGGATCTCTGTTTCATCATTTTTTGACTGAACAGTGTGATGAGCGAAAAAAAATCAAAGCAAAACCGTCCGCAGGGGGTGGTTTACTCCACCAATCCTGATTTTAAGTACGATTATGGCAGCGAGCCTGAACAGGAAACACTGCCGCCGGCTCAGCAGAACCTGCGCATTATGCTCGACAGAAAACTGAAAGGCGGCAAAAAGGCTACGCTGATTACCGGTTTTGCCGGCACTTCTGCCGATCTGGCATCGCTGGCAAAGGAACTTAAAAACCTGTGCGCTGCCGGAGGAACTTCCGAAAACGGTGAGATTCTGGTGCAGGGCGATTTCAGGCAAAAAATACTCGATTACCTCCTCAAAAAGGGGTATAAGGTAAAACTGTCGGGCGGTTGATTGGTTGCAAGTAATTGATATTCTGTATAATACGAACTATGGGCAACGGAGTGCTGAATTTTCTGAAACGAAATCCCTGGTTTTTCTATCTGTTGACGGTGCTTTTGTTGTTCCCGGCTCTGCTCTGGCATCTGGGATTTCTGGCCATCAACTTTCCCACCGATGAACCTACCCGCGCCATTGTGGCACTCGAGATGATCGTGAGCGGCAATTACATCACTCCGACCATCAACGGTGAATTTTACTACAACAAGCCGCCACTCTACAACTGGATTATCATTGCATTTTTCAGGCTTGCGGGCAATTATTCGGAGTTTACCCTCCGACTGCCGGTAGTGGTGGGGCTTTTGCTGTTCGGCATTACAATATTCTATTTTGTAAAGCAGCATCTTGGCAAAAAGCAGGGATTTATTGTTGCCATCCTGTTTATTACCTCAGGCCGTATTCTGTTCTGGGATTCCTTCCTCGGACTGATCGACATCACCTTTTCGTGGCTGGTCTATCTCTCATTCATGCTGATCTTTCATTTTCACCGGCAAAAGAAATATCTGGCCTTGTTCATGGTGTCATACCTGCTTACAGCGGTTACCTTTCTGATGAAAGGGCTGCCGTCGCTGGTATTTCAGGGGATTACGCTGCTGGTCTGGTTCAGCTACAACCGGGAGTTCAAAAAGTTGTTTTCGTGGAAACATTTTGCCGGCATCGGACTTTTCCTGCTGATTACAGGCGTTTACTATTTTGCCTATTTTCAGGTGCATCCATTTGATATAAAGGTGTTTAAAACGCTTTTCAGCGAATCGGAAAAGCGCACCATCATCAACTATGGCTGGCAGCGGTTCACCACCCATCTTTTCAGCTTCCCGCTTGAAATGTTCTACCATTTCTTCCCGTGGTCGGTGCTGTGGATCTACTTTTTCCGCCGTAATTTCAGGTCAACTCTGCGTGAACACCCCTTCCTCCGCTTCAATTTCCTTGTGTTTATCTACAATATCATCATATACTGGACATCGCCCGAGTCGTATCCCCGCTATATTTTTATGCTCTTCCCGCCGCTGTTTTCGGTGCTGGTTTACCACTTTTTCCTTGATCTCGGCAAAAACGGCCGTTACAGCCGCGTAGTAGAATATTTCCTGATGGGGGTGATGATTCTCGGCATTGTGATTGCCATACCTATGCCCATGCTTGAGCAGACCGGATTTGTGCCGCATGCCTGGCTGAAAGCCGGCGCGATGTGCCTCAGCATGCTGCTGCTTACCTGGCTCTATTTCAGGCTGAAAGAGCAGCGAATGGTAATCTTCGCCGCTGCCATGCTGGTGCTGCGCATCGGCTTCGACTGGTTTATCATTCCGCCGCGCTACGATGACTTTCAGCGGCATAAGGAAGGAGCGCTGATGGCTGCCGAAGTAACCGGAGATTCAAAACTTTCCGTTTTCAGGGATTCCGAAACCGAACATGCCACCACTTTTTATATTACGCTCGGAAAAATGGAACTGCTTAAATTTCAGCACCACGGGTTCAATACCACGGACTACTACTACCTCGATCCGCGTCTGCTGCCCGATGATGCTTATGAAACCGTATATGATTTTAACCTGTACAGGCATAATCAGCCTATGAAAATTGTGAAACTGAAGAAAGAAACTGTTGAATTACTCAATAAAGCGGAATAGTTATGAAGTTGATGCAAATAAGCTCGCCATTAAAGCAATGGCTTGTGGATATTGGGCTTAGCGAGAGTTTCTCGCTGCGAATCAGCGATATGATTGATTTCTTTATCTCGCTGGCGCTCATTATTATAATCTATTACATTGCGCGGTTTGTGGTATTGGGCGTTCTGCGACGGATCACCCGCCGTTCGAGCACCTCATGGGATGATTCATTGTACAACAAGCGATTCTTCCATAAACTGATACTGTTTATTCCCGGGGTGCTGGTTGGATTTGTTGCCCCTTATACCCTTGAAGAGTTCCCCCGTTTGCTTAACTGGGTCAATCTGATTACCCAGATCTATCTGGTTTTTGTATTCATTGCTTCAGCCGTTGCTTTTCTGAATGCCGTTTATGACATCTATTCAGGATATGAGGTATCGAAAACGAAGCCTATAAAGGGTTATCTGCAGGTATTCAAAATTGTGATAATTCTGATCGGCCTTATCGTGATGATAGCCATCCTTCTAAATAAATCGCCCGTATATCTGCTCGGAGGTCTTGGTGCTTTCTCGGCCGTATTGCTGTTGATCTTCAAAGACCCCATCCTTGGCTTTGTGGCCGGCATTCAGATTTCGGCCAACGATATGATACGCCAGGGCGACTGGATTGTGATGAACAAATCGAACGCCGACGGCGAAGTGATTGACATCTCGCTGACGACAGTCAAGGTACAGAACTGGGATAAAACCATCACCACCATTCCGACATATTCGCTTGTGTCAGACAGCTTTACCAACTGGAGAGGGATGTCGGAATCGGGCGGAAGGCGAATCAAACGCTCGGTATTCATTGATATCAACAGTGTGAAGTTCTGTTCGCAGGAGATGATTGACCGCTTTATGCAGATTCAGATTCTCAGGCCTTATATTGAAGAGAAGGAAAAGGAACTGGCCGAATACAATACTGCCCATAATATTGACAACTCAGTTCTTGTTAACGGCCGCCGGCAGACAAACCTCGGGATTTTCCGGGCCTATGTCTCGGCATATCTGCACAACAACCCCAGTATTCATCAGGAGATGACTTTCCTGGTAAGGCAGCTTCAACCCGGCGAAAGCGGTATTCCGATTGAGATTTATGTTTTCAGCCGGGAGCAGGAGTGGGCAAAATACGAGAATCTGCAGTCCGATATTTTCGATCATCTGCTGGCTGCTGTGCCTGAATTTAACCTCAGGGTGTTCCAGAATCCGTCGAGTGCCGATATTATGTTACTTGGATCGGCGCTCAAACCGGGCAACTAATCTTCTAAAGCAGTTGATTATGAATCTGTTGTCAGATTACCTGCTTTTGTAGAACTCATCCACCCTTTCAAAGGCAATCCTGAACCAGGGGGTGAATTTTCCGGGGGTGAGTTTCATCTCTTCCCTGATGCTGTCCATGGTGGCAAACCGGTAGCTTTCAACCTCTTCGGGGTTTATTTCCGGTACGGCATCCGAAGAGCCGACAAACACATGGTCAATTTCGTGCTCGGTAAGGTTATTGTCGAAGGGGACTTTGTAGAGGAAGCTGAACACCTCTTCAATTTCGCAATCGAAGCCCATTTCCTCCACCAACCTTCGGTGTGCCGCATCTATGGTCTGCTCGCCCGGGCGCGGATGGCTGCAGCAGGTGTTGGTCCATAAACCGGGGGTGTGGTATTTCGAGAGCGCCCTCTGCTGAAGCATCAGCTCGCCCTTGCTGTTGAATACAAATACGGAAAATGCACGATGCAGCTTTGCCTCAATGTGGGCCTGCATTTTCTCCATCTTTCCGGTTTCCCGGTCGTTGGTATCTACAAGAATTACAAATTCTTCCATTCTGATTCTTTTAAATGTTAATTTTCACACCTTTACAGTGCCACTCGCCACACACGGGGTACCGGTGTTTCATAATCCATTCGTTAAACCCGCCGGCCTCTTCCCGTTTCCGGCACTTCTCTTCAGCAGTGAGCGAATTGCTGCAAAAATAGGATATTTTCCGGCTCCGGCCGCTTTTCTGAGATTCAGGAGAGTGATTGGGCCCAATTGTGCCGTTGGCTATGGCCAGTTTCAACGGTTTCAGCATCTCACTTGAATATCTGAAATAACAGGAAAAAGTTTCCATTTATATGTTCGGTTCAACCCGGGATTTCAGATGGCATATAAGTCTGGGTTTTGTCTTGTAGTCAGATTCTATTGATTTTAAAGGCGAAGATTTCTGTTCGCCCGGTTTCCGGGAGGTGTCTGATTGCAAGGTTTCAACATTTATGACCTGTGCTTGTTATACAGTTGTAATTTTTTAAGCGGCTTTTTAAAATCATCGGGAAAGTGCTTCGGGTATGCTTTTACTTATCGGGTACGGCTATTGGGTTTTCTGAAAAATGGGTAAAAAAAACCTGCCGGAATGATTTTTTTTAACTTTGCCATCTGTTTTTTTTCGGGATGGGTTCTCCGGTCAGCAATGGACTGACCTTAATATATTGACATCTAACTAACTACACATGTCTAAACTTGTAAAACGGAATTTTTCGATTATTCTGATCCTGGCTGTGATCGTATTCATAGTTGGTAACAAGGCCGGCTGGTTCGAAAGAAAGAGCGGCAATGCCGGATCTGCACAGCCGTCGGGTCAGGAGTTGCTGCCGGTTCAGGTGGTGGTACTTACGGCGAGTAACCTTTCAGATCTGATTTACGCCACCGGCACCATACTTGCCGATGAGCAGGTTGATTTGAGCGCCGAAGTTTCCGGTCGGATCACCTCCATCAGGTTTTCAGAGGGCTCGGCTGTGCGTAAAGGCGATCTGCTGGCCACCATCAACGATGCCGAGTTGCTGGCTCAGCAACAGAAAAACAGCTACACCCTGAAACTTGCCGAAGAGCGCGAAGCCCGTCAGAAATCACTGCTTGCCAAGGAGGCGGTAAGCCAGGAGGTGTACGACCGGGCATTAACCGAACTCAATACCGTTCAGGCTGAAGCCGCACTGATTCAGGCGCAGTTGCAAAAAACGCGCATTGTGGCGCCTTTCGATGGTACCATCGGATTGCGTCAGGTGAGCGAAGGCGCTTATGTAACACCCGGCCAGCGCATTGCAAGCCTTACCCGCACCGTTCCCGTAAAACTGGAATTTACGGTTCCCGAACGCTTTGCTGCATCGGTATCCAGGGGAGAGAAGGTGAAATTTACCGTTGAAAATATTGAAAAAGAGCTCGAAGCGGTAGTTTATGCCACCGAGCCCAGAATCGACCCGGTAACCCGCGCCCTTACCGTGCGCGCTTTGTACCCCAATACACGCAATGAGCTGAATCCAGGTGCGTATGCACGGGTGGAGTTCAGACTGCACCATCTCAGCGATGCCATTACCGTTCCGGCACAGGCCATAATTCCGGAACTCGGCGGATTTAAGGTATTCGTTTACCGGGCCGGCAAAGCCGAAGCCCGCAGTGTCTCGATTGGCATACGAACCAATGAGGCGGTGCAGATTGTAGATGGCCTCAAGGCCGGCGACACCGTGCTGATGAGCGGAATCCTTCAGGCCCGCAGCGGTATGCCGGTAAGAATTGATAAACTTACAATCCAGAACCCATGAGTCTTTCATCCCTGAGTATCAGCAGGCCCGTTCTGGCAACCGTCATGTCCATCGTGATTGTGTTGTTCGGAATTATCGGGCTTTATTCCACCGGGGTGAGGGAATATCCCAGCGTTGACCCGCCGATTGTAAGCATCAGCACCCCATACATCGGAGCCAGTGCCGAAGTAATTGAGTCGCAAATCACTGAGCCACTTGAAGAGTCGGTAAACGGCATTGCCGGCATCCGTACCCTGACATCAAACAGCAGCGACGGCCGCAGCTTTATCCGCGTAGAGTTCGACCTGGATGTGGATCTGGAAACCGCAGCCAACGATGTGCGCGACAAGGTTTCGGCAGCCATGCGCCTTTTGCCACCCGACGCCGACCCGCCGGTAGTTACCAAAGCCGATGCCGACTCAAGACCGATCATTTTTGCCAGCGTCCGCAGCGAACAGCGTAGCCTGCTCGAACTGAACGAAATTGCCGAACGGACCTTCAAGGAGCGACTTCAGACCATTCCCGGCGTAAGTATGGTGCAAATCTGGGGTGCGCGCAAATATTCAATGCGCCTCTGGATGGATCCCACAAAACTGACCGCTTTCGGGCTTACCCCCATGGATATCCGCAATGCGCTTTCGCGCGAAAATGTGGAACTGCCATCCGGACGAATTGAGGGCCGCAATGTGGAACTCACCGTTAGAACAATGGGAAGGCTGGAAACTCCTGAGGATTTTAACAATCTGATCCTGAAGCAGGAAGGTGATAACATCGTCCGCTTCCGCGATGTCGGATTCTCGGAACTGTGGCCGGAAAACGACCGTTCCATCCTTCGGATGAACGGCGTGCCGATGGTGGGAACCGTCATCATTCCCCAGCCAGGTTCAAACCACATTGATATCGCCGACGAATTCTACCGCAGGCTGGAACTGATCAAAAAGGATCTTCCGGAGGACATTTCGGTCATCATCGGCTTCGATACCACCGAATACATCAGAGATTCCATCAAAGAGGTTCAGCAGTCCATCTATCTGGCCTTTATTCTGGTGGTTCTCATCATCTTCCTCTTCCTGCGCGACTGGCGTTCCACCGTTATTCCGATTATTGTTATCCCGATTTCGCTGGTTGGCTCGTTTTTCATCATGTATCTGGCCAACTTCTCCATCAATGTGCTTACGCTGCTTGGCGTGGTACTTGCCATCGGCCTGGTGGTTGACGATGCCATTATTGTACTGGAGAACATCTATTCGAAGATTGAGCGGGGAATGCCGCCGCTTGAGGCCGGAATAAAGGGATCAGCTGAGATTTTCTTTGCCGTTATCGCCACCACCATTGCACTGGCTACCGTTTTCCTGCCGGTTATTTTCCTGGAGGGAATTACCGGCCGCCTGTTCAGGGAATTCGGAGTGGTGCTGAGCGGTTCGGTAATTATTTCGGCATTTGTGGCGCTCACCCTTACGCCCATGCTTTCTACCCGCATTCTGAAGCGCCGCGAAAAGCGCAACTACATTTATGTCTGGACGGAGCCTTTCTTTGTGGCTCTGAACAAAAAATACAGCAATTCGCTCAACTGGTTTCTCAGGCACAAATGGCTGGCCTGGATTATCAGTGCGGGTTCCATTGTTATGATTCTCGGCATCGGCAATATGCTTCAGTCGGAGCTGGCGCCCATCGAAGATCGTTCCGGAGTGCGTATGTCGTCAACCGCACCCGAGGGAAGCACCTTTGAATATATGGATGCCTATATGCAGGAGGTTTCTTCGATGATCCGCGAGAAGGTTCCCGAAGCCAGGGCGGTAATCAGCATTACTTCACCCGGATGGGCCGGAGGTACCAATGCCGGTTCGTTTACCGTAAGGCTGGTCGATCCCGATCAGCGCAGCCGCAGCCAGCAGCAGATCGCCGCTCAGCTCTCGGCCGAAACCCGCAAATTTACCGGTGCGCGAACCTATGTTTCGCAGGATCAGTCGATTGGAGGTGGCGGAATGGGCGGACTGCCCGTACAGTATGTGGTTCAGGCGCCAAACCTTGAGAAACTGAAAAAGATACTGCCCGATTTTATGGCCGAAGTGCAGAAGAGCGATAAGTTCGACTTTGCCGACCTGAACCTGCGTTTCAACAAGCCGGAGGTTAAGGTGAACATCAACCGCGAAAAGGCGAGGATTGCCGGAGTATCGGTGCTCGACATCGCCCAGACACTTCAGCTTGGATTGAGCGGCCAGCGTTTCGGCTACTTTATTATGGATGGCAGGCAGTATCAGGTAATTGGCCTGATGGAGCGCCCCTATCGCAGTCAGCCACTCGACCTGAGGTCGCTGTCGGTGCGCAACAGCAAGGGGCAGATGCTGCAGCTCGACAACTTCGTAACCCTTACCGAAGATGTCAACCCTCCGCAACTGTACCGCTACAACCGCTTTGTTTCGGCCACCATTTCGGCCAATCCCGCCAAAGGCCTCACCATTGGCGACGGTATAGCGGAAATGGACCGCATTGCAAAAGTGGTGCTCGACGATACCTATTCCACCTCCCTGGCCGGCGCTTCGAAAGACTTCGCCGAAAGCGCCTCAAGCCTTGCCTTTGCCTTTATCCTGGCGCTGGTGCTCATTTATCTGGTACTCTCGGCCCAGTTCGAGAGTTTCCGCGATCCTTTCATCATCATGTTCACCGTACCGCTTGCGCTGGCGGGTGCGGTACTTACCCTGTGGTATTTCAATCTCACGCTCAACATCTTCAGTCAGATCGGAATCATTATGCTGATCGGCCTGGTAACGAAGAACGGAATTCTGATTGTTGAGTTTGCCAACCAGCGAAAGGCAACCGGAATGTCCAGGATTCAGGCCATCAGCGAGGCGGCGGCCAGCCGTTTCAGGCCGATTCTCATGACCAGTATGTCAACCATTTTCGGAGCGGTTCCCATTGCGCTGGCGCTGGGTGCCGGATCGGAGAGCCGCGTG
Organism: Bacteroidales bacterium Bact_23; assembly: GCA_001603685.1. GTDB lineage: Bacteria > Bacteroidota > Bacteroidia > Bacteroidales > Lentimicrobiaceae > Lentimicrobium. The sequence goes on along the minus strand of LUZO01000172.1, from coordinate 5,242 downwards.
TCGATGGGTACCGCCATCATCGGAGGACTTACCTTCTCCACACTGCTCACCCTTTATGTGATTCCGGCCATGTACGATTACATCTCGGGCAAAACGGCCAGCGTATCAAATGTGGACAGCCTTCGTGAGAATGGAACAGAAGCAACAACGAAAAATGAAGAAAATGCAATATAAAAGAGCCGGATGGCGTATTATGCTTGCCGTGTTTTTTCTGGCAGCGCTTTCGCCCGAAACAAGGGCACAGGTTCTGCTGCCAGAAGATGCTGTGGGCATCGCCCTCGAAAACAACTACTCCATCCGCATTACCCGCCTCGAGGAGGCTGTGCTGCGCAACAATTATTCGGTGGGGAATGCCGGATTTCTGCCGGTGGCCAACCTTACGGCAGGGCAGAGCAACAGCAATATCAATGTGCGGCAGGAATACCTGACCGGCCAGGTGAATGAGCGGACGGGCGCAAAATCAAATTCGCTGAGTGCCGGAGCCTCGCTCAACTGGAGGCTGTTCGACGGTATGAGAATGTTCAACGCCTATGCTCTGCTCAGGCAGCAACTCGAAGCCGGTGAATTGCGAACCCGTATGCAGGTGGAAAATACCATCGTATCGGTGTTAAACTCCTATTACAATATTGTGCAGCTCAGGCAGAGGCTGGCGGTGTTCAATACCGCTGTTTCGCTGGGCGAGGAACGGGTGGATATCGCTAGGGAGATGCTGCTGCTGGGTTCCGGCTCGCGGCTCGACCTGCTTCAGGCTGAAGTGGATCTGAATACCGACAGGTCGCAACTGCTTGAACTCCAGAAGCTGATTGACGGAGCATCCATTCAGCTCAACCAGTTGCTGGCACGCGATCCCTCCATTACTTTCACGGTGGAAGATACCATTGCCACCATGCCGCTGCTCAATTTCAAAGAGCTGGAGAGTGCCATGCTCAGATCAAACACACTGTTGCTGGCTACTCAGATCGATATTGGAATGGCCGAAAACACCCTGCGCGACATCAAAGGAAGGCGCATGCCCGAACTCGGGTTGAACCTGGGTTACAACTTCAACAACCAGAACAGCGAATCCGGTTTTATGAAAACCAGCCGCACATCCGGGATAAATTACGGCCTCACAGCCAATATGAGTCTGTTCGACGGGTTTAACTTAAACCGCCAGCAGCAGAATGCGCGCATCGGCATCGAAAATGCAAACCTGCGGCAGCAGGCTTACACCGAGCAGGTAAGGGCTGAACTGCTGGCTTCGTACAAGGCTTATACCAGCAAACTGCAGATGGTGGCGCTGGAGCGCGAAAACCTGAAAACCGCAAACATCAATTTTGAAATTGCCGGCGAAAGGTTCCGCCTCGGCGAACTTTCAGGGATTGAGTACCGCGAAGCGCAGAAGAACCTGCTGGCAGCCAACGAAAGGCTGATCAATGCTGTTTTTGAAGTGCGCATGCTCGAAATATCGCTTATGCAGCTCAGCGGAACGGTATTGCCCGAATAATTGGCTGTAAACGAATGAAATGCAGGTGAAAATGCGGAAAAATGACAGATTGTGAAAAAAAAAACATCATTTGGTTGCACAGATTGAAATAATATTCTATTTTTGCAGCCCCAAACAAAAGCTATAAATTTTATTGACATGTACTTAACTTCAGAAGTAAAAAAGAATATTTTCAGTGAGCACGGAAAGAATGCTTCGGACACCGGTTCAGCCGAAGGCCAGATTGCCCTTTTTACCCACCGCATCCAGCATCTTTCAGGTCATCTGAAGATTAACAGGAACGATAAGGCAACCGAGCGTTCGCTGGTCAGGCTCGTAGGTAAACGCAGAAGGCTGCTCGATTACCTGAAGGAGAAAGACATTGAACGCTACAGAGCTATTATTGCAAAACTCAATATCAGGAAGTAATCTCCTGTATCGAACTTTTTCGGATAATAAAGAGGCAATCAAGTATTGCCTTTTTTTGTATCAATTTGTTCTTAAAAAATAGTGTCCCTTTATCGCACCAAATAGTTTTAGCGTTAATTTTGGAGCGGTTTTTCCGAATGAGGGACCATTCGTATAATACTTATTCTCAAAAAAATGCAAGGAATTGTTAAAACTTTCGACATAGGTGATGGCAGAACCATCTCCATTGAAACCGGCCGCCTGGCCAAACAGGCCGATGGTGCGGTTGTGGTTAAAATGGGAAACACCATGTTACTCGCTACTGTGGTAGCGAAAAAGGAGGCAGGCGAAAATGTAGATTTTATGCCTCTGCAGGTTGAATACCGCGAAAAATACGCTGCAGCCGGTCGCTTCCCCGGTGGCTTCTTTAAAAGGGAAGCACGCCCTTCTGATTATGAAATTCTGATTGCCAGACTGGTTGACAGAGCATTGCGCCCGCTTTTCCCCGATGATTTTCATGCTGAAACCCAGGTAATTATCACCCTGATTTCATCCGACGACGATATACTGCCCGACGCAATGGCCGGCCTTGCCGCATCGGCAGCCCTTGCCGTATCGGATATCCCGTTCAACGGCCCGATCTCTGAAGTCAGAGTGGCCCGGATCAACGGCGAATTTGTCGTAAATCCGCCTACCCACAGCCTTCCCGAAGCCGACCTCGATATCATTGTAGCCGCTTCGATGGATAACATCATGATGGTGGAAGGCGAAATGCAGGAGGTTTCTGAATCAGTGATGATCGAAGCGCTGAAATTTGCCCACAAGCATATCAAGATCCAGTGCCAGGCACAGCTTGAACTGGCCGAAATGGTCGGAAAGGCTTATCCCAAACGCGAATATTGCCACGAAACCAACGATCCTGAACTGAAGGAGAAACTTCGCGCTTATGCATATCAGCGCGTGGTGGATGTGGCCAGCAATCCTTCGGCCAAACACGAGCGTTCCGAAGCTTTTGCCGCCATCAAGGAAGAGTTTATCGCCACCCTCGATCCGGAAGAGGCGAAAGAGAAGGAATTTATGATTTCGCGCTATTACCACGAAGTTGAAAAAGAGGGTGTCAGGAATGTTATCCTCGATAAGCGTCAGCGCCTCGACGGCCGCCGGCTCGATGAAATCCGCCCCATCTGGTGTGAAGTTGACTACCTGCCCGCCGTTCACGGATCGGCCATCTTTACCCGTGGCGAAACACAATCGCTAACCACGGTTACACTCGGAACCAAACTCGATGAGCAGGTGATTGACGGAGCGGTAATTGAAGAGAAAATCAATTTCATCCTTCACTATAACTTCCCGCCTTTCTCAACCGGCGAAGTAAAAAGGATTATGGGTACCAGCCGCCGCGAGGTAGGACATGGAAACCTGGCACTCAGGGCGCTTAAGCCGATGATTCCCAATGGTGAGGAGAATCCATACACCATCCGTGTGGTAAGCGATATCCTCGAATCAAACGGATCATCGTCAATGGCAACCGTATGCGCAGGAACCATGGCGCTGATGGATGCCGGAGTGAAAATTAAAAAGCCCGTTTCAGGAATTGCCATGGGGCTGATTTCGGACACCAAAACAAATCGTTTCGCCGTACTGAGCGATATTCTGGGTGATGAAGACCACCTCGGCGATATGGACTTCAAAGTAACCGGCACCGTTGACGGCATCACCGCCTGCCAGATGGACATCAAGGTTGACGGGCTTCCCTACGAAGTGCTTGCTCAGGCCCTTGAACAGGCAAAAGCCGGAAGACTCCACATTCTGGGCGAGATGATGAAGACCATAAATACTCCGCGCGAAGACTACAAACCGCATGTTCCGCGCATCGTTAAAATGACCATCCCGAAAGAGTTCATCGGTGCGGTAATAGGACCCGGCGGTAAAATCATTCAGGAGATGCAGCGCGAAACCAATTCTACCATCGTTATTGAAGAGGTGGGCGAGTTTGGCATCATTGATATCGTATCCAATAATAAAGAGTCCATTGAAGCCGTTAAGGAAAAAATCAAGCGGATTGTCGCCATTCCCGAAATCGGTGAGGTTTATCACGGAGTTGTGAAAAATATCACCACCTTCGGGGCATTTGTGGAAGTACTCCCAGGCAAGGACGGACTGCTGCACATCTCTGAAATTGATCACAAACGCCTCGATAAAGTAGAAAGTGTACTTCAGGTAGGCGACGAAATAGATGTGAAGCTGATAGATATCGACAGCAAAACCGGCAAACTGAAACTTTCGCGCAAAGTTTTGCTGCCTAAACCGGGTGAAAAATAGAAATATTGAAACCTTAACCGGCTTTTTGCGTAAAAGGATACACTGCAAAAACTAACTTGAGGATATGAGGCAACTAAAAATCACTAAACAGGTTACCAACCGTGAAACAGCGTCACTTGACAAATACCTCCAGGAAATTGGAAAAGTGGAGCTGATTACTGCCGACGAAGAAGTAGCGCTGGCCCAGCGTATTAAACAGGGCGACCGTGCCGCACTCGAAAAACTGACCAAAGCCAACCTGCGTTTTGTTGTATCTGTTTCAAAACAGTACCAGAATCAGGGTTTGAGCCTGCCCGACCTGATTAATGAAGGCAATCTCGGACTGATTAAGGCCGCTCAGCGTTTCGACGAAACCCGCGGATTCAAATTTATCTCTTATGCCGTATGGTGGATCAGGCAATCCATTCTGCAGGCGCTGGCTGAACAGTCACGTATTGTAAGGCTGCCGCTCAATAAAATCGGCTCCATCAATAAAATCAATAAGGCGTATGCCAGGCTGGAGCAGGAGTATGAGCGTGAACCAAACTACGATGAAATCGCAGGGCTGCTCGAAATCAGCGAGAATGAGGTAAAGGAATCAATGCGCAACTCGGGACGACATGTCTCGATGGATGCTCCGCTGGTACAGGACGAAGACAACACCATGTACGATGTGCTGCGCAGCGAAGACGGCCCCACACCCGAAACCGAACTGCTCTACGAATCGCTTCGCAAAGAGATAGAAAGAGCCGTGTCAACCCTTACTGCCCGTGAAGCCGATGTGGTAAGACTCTACTTTGGATTAGGCGGCGAACATCCGCTTACCCTCGAAGAAATCGGTGAACGCTTCGACCTGACCCGCGAAAGAGTGAGGCAGATTAAAGAAAAGGCCATCCGGAGGCTGAAACATACCTCCAGAAGCAAAATCCTAAAGACTTATCTTGGATAAAAAATGCGGGCTAAAGCCCGCATTTTTTATATAACACCGAGATAAATCAGATTTTTGCCCATTGTTCAACAGCGGTGTTAATCGGAATCCTTACAAATGGTTGTAAACCCATATGATGC
>LUZO01000171.1 GCA_001603685.1 Bacteroidales bacterium Bact_23 | reverse complement strand
GCTCGGAGATGTGTATAAGAGACAGTTATGGCGCTGTTCATTTTGTCTATTATCCTGTAAGCCAGCTCCAAAGCGGCATATCCATCGTTTATGGTCACCGGAGGCGGGGTATTATTGTTGATGGCGTCGGCAAAACTTTCCAGTTCTGTTTGTATGGCATTGAGGGATTGGATTTCGGGGTGTTCCAGAATGATCTGTTTGGGTTGTTTGCCCAGGCCAAGATCAAGAATCATGGCCAGCGGGTCGGCCGTAGCCGGATCAACGGTTTTCATTCTGATGATTTCGGTTTTTTTATTCAGAAAGTCAACCGAGATATAGGCATCGCGCTGAAAAATCCTGCTTTTACGCATTGCTTTCATCGAAATGCGGCTGGCGGTAAGGTTGGCTACCGCACCATTGTCGAATTCAATGCGGGCGTTGGCAATGTCGGGGGTATCGCTTACCACGGCAGTACCGCTGGCGCTGACCTTTTTGATGTTTGCCTTAACGATGCTCAAAATGATATCCAGATCGTGAATCATCAGATCGAGGATAACCGGAACATCGGTGCCGCGGGGGCTGAAATACCCGAGGCGGTGGGTTTCGATAAACATGGGATTTTCGATGTAGGGAGCGGCCGCCAGAAAAGCGGGATTGAAGCGCTCAACATGGCCTACCTGAACCTTTACCCCGGCTTCATCGGCCAGATCGATCAGCAGGCGTGCCTCCCCCGGAGTGGTAACCACCGGTTTCTCGATAAACACATGCCTGAATTTTTTCAGCGCTTTTGAGGCACACTCAAAGTGCGACAAGGTAGGCGTAACGATATCCACCACATCCACCTGGTCGATCAGCGCATCAATGCTGTCGAAAGCCTTTACCGACATATTCTTCTCAACCTCTTTGGCATTGGCTGCATCGGTATCGTAAAACCCGACAAGCTCGTATTTCTCCGTAAGCCTGATGCAGTTCAGATGGATTTTTCCAAGGTGTCCGGCACCTAAAACGCCTATTTTAAGCATATTCCGAAATTGAAATAACAGATTCGTAAAAACCATGCGAAATTAGTAATTTTGGGCAGACTTTTAACAAGCGCAGAATTTCGATGAGCGGGAACAGATTTGCAGATACTTTCAGGCACAAAGGACTGAGAAAACAACTGGCTGAAACGGTCAGAAAGAAGGGTATTACGGATGAGAATGTTATCAGTGCCATAGAAGCCATTCCCCGCCACTGGTTTTTCGACAGCAGCTTTCTGGAGTTTGCGTATGAAGACAAGGCTTTTCCGATTGGTTCAGGACAAACCATTTCGCAACCCTATACGGTAGCGTTTCAAACTCAGCTGCTTCAGGTGAAGCGCGGAGATAAGATTCTGGAGGTCGGTACCGGTTCGGGGTATCAGGCAAGTATTCTGTATCAGATGGGCGCCAAGGTTTTTTCGATTGAGCGGCAGCGTGCCTTGTATCAGAAAGCCAAAGAGATGCTGCCTGCCGCCGGCTTTCTGGTGAAGACATTTTTCGGCGACGGTTACAAAGGGTTGCCCACTTTCGGCCCTTTCGATAAAATTATTGTTACTGCCGGTGCGCCGTTTATTCCCGAAGCGCTGATAGAGCAGCTGAAACCCGGCGGCATTATGGTCATTCCCGTGGATGACGATGACGGTTCACAAACCATGACCACCGTGGAAAAAGCCGCCGACGGCTCATACGAAATCAGCCAGCACGGAAAGTTCAGATTCGTACCCCTGCTGGGCGACAAAGTACACGATTAACGCACTTCACTTCAGATTACGAAATGCTTCTGCAATGGCTGCAGCATTATTTTCCGGATTTTGCATTCCATCCAGCCACTGAATTTTCACGCCCCTTTTCTCCATACGGCGAAACCATGTCATCTGCCGCTTTGCAAACTGATGGATGGCGGTATTCAGCAGACGGAACATCTCTTCATAATCTAATTCACCGGTCAGATACATGGTTACATAGCGATATTCAAGTCCGTAATATTTCAGGTCATCGGGAGCTATGCCGCTTTTCAGCAATCCGTCAACCTCCTCAATCATTCCCTCCTTCAGCCTTGCTTCAAGCCTTGCGGTAATTCTTTGCCGGGTAATTCCGCGCGGAAAGCCGATTCCGAAAATCAGATGCCGGTTTGCCTGATCAAGCCTTTGATTAAAATCACTGCCGGACGGCGATGCTTCGGTCGCGCGGGCTATCTCTATGGCACGAATCAGCCTGCTTCGGTCGGTCAGGTCGGTGGTGTTGTGCAGTTCTGTAAGCGAGCCAAGTATTCCGGCAAGTTCCTGATTGCTCATGCCGGCGGCCAGCTTCCGGAATTCCGCATCTTCAGGTGCTTCGGCAAGGTTATATAACCCCAGTGCGGTTTCAAGGTACATACCGCTGCCGCCACAAACAACCACCGGCCTTCCCCTGCCGGTGATTTCCCGGCGGGCCTTCTCAAAATCGCGAAGGTAATCGTAAATGCTGTAGCGGCTTCCCGCCCCGGCAATATCGACGAGATGTGCGGGCACTTCAACCCCATCCACCACATAATCGCCCATATCCTTGCCGCTGCCGATATCCATTCCCCGGTAAACCTGACGCGAATCGGCCGATATGATTTCACCGCCCACAGCCGCGGCAGCTAAAGCCGCTATGCGGGTTTTGCCGGAAGCGGTCGGACCGAGGATAAAAACCATTCTCTGTTTTGTCATGCCAGCATGATTTGTTGTTGCAAGGCGCGTTCCTTTCGCCAAAGGGCATTGCGCAGCATATCCAGTTCATCAACCGTGCAAACGGAAAAAGGTTTCCGCAAAGGCAAACCGGCGCGCTCTTCCGGCAAAAATATTGCCGTTTCAAACAACTTCGCGAGTTTCTCTTCCTCGCTCAGCGGGTAATTTTCGTTGTCGGATTTCAGGAACTGTAGTATCCTCAAGCCATCAATCCGCTGCATACAGGCTTTTACGAAGGCCTCCAGGGTGCGGGAGTTCACCCTCAGCGGCTCCCAGAATGAAATGCCTTCGCTTAATCCCGCGAGGAAATCATCCATGGGTACAGGCAGATCCTGTTGATACAATTCCGGGAATCGCTTGTAAGTTCCGGCTACTTTCCCGAAACTTTCCTTGCCGTAAACCGGATAGCTGTCCCAACTGCCATCCCTGCCGCGGATCATGGCGGGGCCGGTTCCGAAATAGACCCGGTCGGAGAAACGGGCAGCCGGATTTACCTCAACGCTGCTGCCGATGATCACCCTGCCGGCTTTTCTGAGTTTCTGGATAAAGTAGAAATCCTCGCCGCTCATTTTAGGGGTAAGCCCCCCCACCTTCCGGTATTTTCCAACGGTACAGGCCATTCCCGAACCGATTGCCGAAAAGCAGTACGGATTGCGGATATGCATCATATTGATGGCGTAGTTCCGCATGTAAATTTCGTAACGAAGAATACAGCGATCGGCCGTCTCTTCACCCGTAAGACAATGATAATATGGGGCGGAAAGGCCCATAGCTTCCGGGAAGCGGCTTAATGCAGCGGCCACATCGCTGAAATAGCCCGGAGCATACCGGGTGTCGGCATCCACGGTAAGTATCAGATCAGTGGAGGCGGCCATTTCTGCCGCTTTATCCATGGCCGTTTTTCTGGCCCAGCCAACTCCGTGGCGTTTTCCAATCCATCCCCTGCCGCGACTGCTGTAGTCGAGCAATGTAATCCGGCTGTCGTTCAGGCTGTTCAGATAATCCATGGTGGCGGCATTATCCAGACAGACTGCTCTCTTTTCAGCATGCTCCCACCAGGTTTCCGGCTGATTTACGCAGACAACCAAATACCATTCGGGGTAATCCTGCCCCCGTATGTCGTCAATAAACTGAGCCATATTTGCCGATTCGTTCAGAACAGGCAAGGTAGCATAGATTTTTGGTATGGAAGTGTTGTCTGAGCTCACGAAACTGCAGGTTTATTTATCAGCAGAAAGAATTGCTTTTATGCGACACAAAGATAATCAACCTTTTTAAGCTACCCTCCTATGGCAGAAGCATAGAAAAGGGCATCACTAAAGTTAGTATTTTAAAATTGAGTCCACTCCGAAAAGTCGATAGGTCTGTTTTGGATGATTGAATTTGGT
>LUZO01000170.1 GCA_001603685.1 Bacteroidales bacterium Bact_23 | reverse complement strand
GTTAGATGGATGTGAAAACAGCATAATGTTTCTTTTATTCTTCTTTCTTTTGTATTCAAAAAAACATTAGGTTTGTCATGTAAAACCAACTTTAATTATGGATATCAAGCGTTACCTTTATCTTTCCATGACTCCTGAGGCTCTGATCTCATCAATGCTGCCTCCTGAAGAGTTTGGTGGTTATTATGCTGTCGGAACCAATAAGCGGACTTCGGGTCAGGCGTTCTTTTTCGAGATAGATCCGAACTTCAAGAGCGATTATTTTGATCTGGCCAGTATCGAAAAACGGTGTGTTCCCCATGTTGACGGCAAGCCCAAGCGGTCGGTCTATCTTTCCACTTACCGTGTTCTTGAAAATATCCCCATCAGTGCATTCCGGAATCTGTATCTGACTACTGCCGACGGGCGGGTACTTGAGCTTACAAAATCGGAATATATCCCCGAAGAACGGCCTCTGCTTCACCTTTATCAGGAGCTTTGCCCTGTAACACCACGCGTGGTAAGCAAGTTGTGCCCTCCGAAATTCACCAAATGGGTAACCGATGAGCACAACCCCATTTACTTCCCGAAGATTGTTTTTGTGGAGCTGATTCTGAACCGTCTGGCTGAGGATCCGGTTTCGGCGCCGGTTGGTAACCTGCCGTATGCCAACAAAGACCACCTGCGCGATTGCCTGATCGGGCTTCACATGGGTTACGAGAAACCCACAAAAACGGTAAACAGGTTCTATCAGGGCGATGTGCTTTACAGAACGGTTAAAAACGGTTTCTTTGTAGGAAGCAATGACGGATTCCTTTTCTATAAATTCCCGGAAACCGATGAGTTGCAGAAGCTCTACTACCCCTGGTGGAGATCGGCGCTTAACCTGGAATTTTCTGAAAAATAGGCATTTAGATAAATCAAAAAAAAACGGTTACCTAATGGGATAACCGTTTTTTTTTATTGTATTCGTTTGCGGTTAATTCTTTATCCTCATTCCATAGAATGAACGGTACACAAAGAATAAGCCTACCAACATGAAAATCAGCCCAATGAGCGGGGCCCAGTTGGTGGTTCCGGTTGTTCTGGCATGGTGACTCATTTTCACGGCAATTTCTACTGCCAGAAGCCCGAACAGGGTTGAGAACTTGATGATCGGGTTGAGGGCCACGGATGATGTATCCTTGTACGGGTCGCCGACGGTATCGCCCACCACAGTGGCTTCGTGCAGCGATGTGCCTTTTTCTCTGAGGTCAACCTCCACCACTTTTTTGGCATTGTCCCACGAGCCGCCGGCATTGGCCATATACATAGCCTGGAAAAGCCCGAATACGGCGATTGAAATCAGGTAAGCCACAAAAAAGTTGGGGTCGAAAAAGGCAAAGGCAAGGGTGAGTGAGAAGATAACGCCGAAAATGTTCCACATTCCCGTTTGTGCATACTGGGTACAGATTTTTACCACGGTTTTGGAGTCTTCAATATCGGCTTCGTCCTTGTCGAGCCTGATGTTTCGTTTGATAAACTCAACGGCGCGATAGGCTCCGGTAGTAACCGCCTGGATTGAAGCTCCCGAGAACCAGAAAATAACCGCTCCGCCGGCGATGAATCCGAGAATTACCGGAGCATCGGTAAGGTTGAGCTGCAGCAGGCCAAGCTGGTCGAGCAGCAGAATGATTGCAAAAATCATGGTAGTGGCTCCGATGACGGCCGTACCAATCAGCACCGGTTTGGCGGTAGCCTTAAAGGTGTTTCCGGCCGAGTCGTTTGATTCGAGGTAGTATTTGCCGCGGGTAAAATCGGGATCGAAACCAAAATCTTTCTGTATCTCCTTTTCAATTCCCGGAATTCGCTCAATCTGTGAGAGTTCGAATACCGACTGGGCGTTGTCCGTTACCGGGCCGTAGCTGTCAACGGCAATGGTAACGGGGCCCATGCCCAGAAATCCGAATGCCACAAGTCCGAAGGAGAAGATCGCGGGGTAGGTCATAATCTGATCGAGGCCCATGGTTGAAATGGCATAAGCGCCGGCCATCAGACCCATAATTACCATCCCTTTCCAGAATGCGCTGAGATTTCCGGCAACCATTCCCGAAAGGATGGTGAGAGAGGCGCCGCCTTCGCGCGATGCGGTAACAATTTCGTTGACATGCCGCGATTTTGAGCTGGTAAAAGCTTTCGTAAACTCAGGGATAATGGCGGCGGCCAGTGTTCCGAAGCTGATGATGGATGCCAGCTTCCACCACAAACCCGATCCATGGTCAAGATCGCTGATTAGCAGGTAGCTGACAATGTAAGTAACTATGATTGAAACAATTGAAGTGATCCATACCAAAGAGGTGAGCGGCGCTTCAAAGTCGAAATCTTCTTTTTTACTGAAGCGTGATACAGAGATTGCCTGGTTGATGTGATATGAAAATATGGAGGTGAACACCATAAGGATACGCATGGCAAAAATCCATACGATGAGGGTGCTCTGAAACTCTATCCCCATAGCCAGCACGATAAATGAGATGAGCGCCACTCCGGTAACTCCGTATGTTTCAAATCCGTCGGCGGTAGGTCCTACACTGTCGCCGGCATTGTCGCCCACACAGTCGGCAATAACTCCGGGGTTACGGGGGTCGTCTTCGCCGATGGCAAATACAATCTTCATAAGGTCGGATCCGATGTCGGCAATTTTGGTGAAGATACCGCCCGCAATTCTCAATGCCGATGCTCCGAGCGACTCACCGATTGCAAATCCGATAAAACAGGCTCCTGCACTTTCGCCGGGTACAAACAGCAGGATTACGAGCATCATAATCAGTTCAACTGAAATAAGAAGGACCCCAACACTCATTCCCGCCCTGAGTGGCAGCGACACCACCTCCCAGGGTTTCAGCCTGAGTGCGGCAAACGAAGTCCGGCTGTTGGCCAGAGTGTTGATGCGGATACCAAACCAGGCAACCCCATAGGAGCCGAGAATGCCAAGCACCGACCAGAACAGAACCAGCATTACCTTGCTGAGTTCCATGTCATTAAGACCGAAGAAGTAATAGAAAATAGCTGCACCGATAATTGCAAACAGAATGGTAAGAAACTTACCCTGTTGAAGCATATAGGTTTTGCAGGTCTGATAAATGGTATCGGAAACAGCAAGCATGGATTTGTGTGCCGGCAGTTTTTTGATCCGGATGTACTGATAAAAGCCGAATCCCATTCCAAGGATGATAATGAATATCCCCCAGGTAAGCAGCGTGTGACCATCCATCCCAAATCGCGAAAAATAACTGGTTCTAAGGTCGGGAATAGGTAGATCCGCTTCGCTGGCCATGGTAAGAACCGGCAGGAAAGCGGCTGTCAGAAGAGCATAGAATTTCTTCATAAATGATGAATTGATGTG
>LUZO01000169.1 GCA_001603685.1 Bacteroidales bacterium Bact_23 | reverse complement strand
ACATAACCTCCGGGACCAGAGCCGATTACAATTAAATCATAATTCATAGTGAACCAATTTAGTTTTCTGTTTGCAAAGTTAAGAATTTACACGGCTTCAACAAGTCGGAGCGGCTATTTGTTTGAAGCAAGTAAGATTAGATTCAAAGGAGTTGTTTTTTTAATTCATAATGGATTTTTGCAATCCCAGTTCAGTCGGAGTTCCGGCATAGCTTCGCAGGCGCGGCATTATCGTTTGCAGATGAAAAGGCACTCTTTTAGGGACTTGTGGGACGCCAGCGCTTCTCCGGGCTGCCATAAAGCAGTTCATGAGGGACTTGTGAAATTTTGGATTTTAGATTTCAGATTTCAACAAAATGGCCTGCCAGAAAATCAAGCTCCGTAGGAGCGACACTACCATCTGCAGGGAGAATGGCACTCCCTCAGGAATTTGCTGACTCTTACCTCTTACTTCTTACCTCTTACTTCGTTCCTCCTACGCCTTGGCTTCGACTTGGCTTCGACTTGGCTTCGACTTGGCTTCGACTTCGCTCAGCCACCAGCTCAGCCACCAGCTCAGCCGCCAGCTCAACCACCAGCTCAACCACCAGCTCAACCACCGTCAGTCACCTTCGAGAGCTTCTGGAATTGGCAGGAAGCCTTACCATTTCCCTCCGCCGTGGCGCACTCATTTCTCATCCGCCGTGGCAGACTCATCTCTCATCTCTCATCTCTCATCTCTTACTTCTTACCTCTTACCTCTTACTTCTTACCTCTTACTTCTTACTTCTTACTTCTTACTTCTTACTTCTTACTTCCGGCCTCCGGCCTCCGTCCACAAAATTCTCCCAACCCGATTTGCAAATTAACCGTAATTGCCATACCTTTAGTCGCATTATCCGGAAACCCTTATTCGTTAATCAAATACTAATTTTATGGCAAAGGTTGTAGTGCTTGGCGCAGGGATATCGGGGCATACCGCCGCCGCATTCCTGAAGAAAAAGCTGGGTAAAAAACACGAAGTGGTCGTGGTGAGCCCGGCGGAGTATTATCAATGGATCCCCTCAAACATCTGGGTTGGGATTGGCAAAATGACGGTTGACCAGGTTCGCTTTAAGCTGAAACCGGTGTACGACCGCTGGAAAATTGATTTCAGGCAGGCAAAAGCCACCGCCATCTATCCTGAAGGAACTTCAGAGTCATCCATGCCCTGTGTTGCCATTGAATACACCTCGGCGGAGCGCAGCGGCGAAACGGAAATGATCACTTACGACTATCTGGTAAATGCCACCGGCCCGAAACTGAACTTTGCCGCCACCGAAGGGCTGGGCCCCGACAAGCACACCCTGTCGGTTTGCTCCTACAGCCACGCCGCACAAGCGTGGAAGGAGCTGCAGGCGTGCTTTGCCCGTATGGAGAAAGGGGAGAAGCTCCGCTTTCTGATTGGCACCGGCCACGCTACGGCTACCTGTCAGGGGGCTGCCTTTGAGTACGCCCTGAATGTTGCACACCTTATCCGTACCCGCGGGCTTCAGGATAAGGCGGAGGTAACCTGGATATCAAACGAATACGAACTTGGCGATTTTGGAATGGGTGGCGCCTTCATCAAGAGGGGAGGCTATGTCATCCCCACAAAGGTGTTCAGCGAATCCATCTTTGCCGAATATGGCATCAAGTGGATTAAGCGGGCAGGAGTAAGCCGCGTGGAGAAGGGCGTGGCGCACTACGAAACCCTGGATGGCGAGCAGAAATCAGAACCTTTCGATTTTGCCATGCTGATACCGCCGTTTTCAGGCGTGGGTATGAAGGCATACAACAGGAACGGCGAGGACATCTCTTCAGCGCTTTTCGCGCCCAACGGCTTTATGAAGGTGGATGCCGACTACACCCCCAAAGCTTTTGAAGAGTGGAGCGTGGAAGACTGGCCGTCAACCTATCAGAATCCGGCTTACCCGAATATTTTTGCGTCGGGAATCGCTTTCGCTCCGCCCCACGGCATCTCGAAACCGCTGAAAAGCCCCAACGGCACCCTGATTACCCCCGCACCACCCCGAACGGGAATGCCATCGGGAGTAACCGGAAAAATCATCGCGCTGAATATTTCGAAACTCATAAAACGGGGCGAAACCGAATTCAGGCACAGGGCTTCGATGGGAAAGATGGGCGCCGCCTGCATCATCTCGGCCGGCTTTGGCATGCTCAAGGGCAATGCCGCCACCATGACGGTGTTTCCCATTGTGCCCGACTGGCAGAAATACCCCGATTGGGGGCGCGACATCAGCTATACCGTAGGTGAAGCCGGACTGGCAGGGCACTGGGTGAAGCTCTTCCTCCATTATATGTTTATCCACAAGGCCAAGGGATATCCGTTCTGGTGGCTGATTCCCGAGTGATTTTCAATTAACCTTTAAAACAATCAAGCTATGGCAAAAAATATAGTCCGGGGATATAACGAAGAGTCCTATCCGCCAATTCCAACGCGGGCAACACGCTTCTGGAGAAGGAATGTACTGTGGCAGCTTTGGCGCTTTATTGTGCTGAATCTGAAGATTATGCGCATTGTAGTCGG
>LUZO01000168.1 GCA_001603685.1 Bacteroidales bacterium Bact_23 | reverse complement strand
TTGCATAATATTTACTTAAAAACTGTCCATGGACTGTTCTTGGATTTACAAGATTATTTGTCATGTCCATATCAAATGTATCCATTACAGGAATTACAATTGCACCTTCCTGTTCAAATAAATCGCAGAATTCAACAATTAAGGTAAGGTCAGTGTTATTAAAAGTCTGACTTGTTTTTATCCGCTTTCGCTTAACGTAAAGACTAATCAATAGTATAATTAAACCTATCCAAAGGATGTAATTCCGAATAAAGACTCTCAGCTGGTCAGGAAGTGATGGAACTGTTTTATCAAAAACCCAAGAAAAGCACTCAACCAGCGTCCATAGAAATCCGATGATACTGAAGAAATAGAAAAGTATACTAAAAACACGTCCTTTGTCGTAACCGTGTAAGTATGAATATCTGAACCTTGTCCAGTAAAATTCATAATTTTTAAAGTCCATAGGATTTGTATGTTTCGTCAGTGTAATATCTAGCAGACTTTTCGTTCGCTTGTTTTAGTTTTAAAAATCTATCTGGCCAATTGTCGATTGCGTGCTGAATTATTTTGTGATTAAAAGAAACATGAACAACGAGTTCATCTCTTAAAACTGCTGGACACCTATCGTTATCTCTGTCTCGTTTGCCGTTTAGATTCACAACAATAATCGGCATGTTGTTTCTCAAAGCGTAATCAATTTCCCAAGGCACAAATTTTCTCAGGTATTTGGTATTTTCTCCAACGAGCAGTATGAACACTTTTGAGCTTTGTAGTCGTACTCTCAATTGGCTTTTTATACTTTCCTCTTTACTCGTGTCGCGAGAATAGTTAATGTCATGGGCATCATTTATTTCAAACTCAAACTTTTCATTGTTTGTCCATGCTTTCATTAAGTAGTAGTAATGGATGTCTGTGTCTCCATCAAAGGCTACATAAATTTTAGTTCTATATGCCATATTCTTTTGTTTTAAATGTTGTGTTGAATGTTTGCATTGTCGTCATAGGGTTGCTGGTAACGTTTTGGCGGTATATTTTTGTTGCCGATTTCGGAGCACTGTCCTGTCAATTTACACGAAAGTTTATTAGATGCAGAAACGCTGAAACTCGCACTGTCTCGGCAATAAAATATACCGCCTGTTACCGCCTGGTGTTCTTTCTTCCAGTCTTGTAAACCATTGTCAATATTCAGTTTCCGTGTCATTGTCATATTACTTTCTTCTTTTTTTGTCGGCTCGTGTGTCAGCGTTTTTTATTTTTTTTTGGTGTCGGCAAATTTTTTAAAACAATTTCTCTCGTTGCGTTGGCTTTGCAAGCTCTTTGACAAAGCTTTGGTATGTGCGTTGGCTCGTGGGGCTTTGGCAATGTGCTTGCAAATAGCGTGGGCATTAAATCGGTTTCAATCCCAACTCTATCAAGTATTCATTGTGTTTGTCTGTGTTTTCTTTTATGCTGTCATTAATTTTTGTGAGTTTATCATTCACTTCTTTCAAGTCAATTTGTACTTCATCTTCTGATGTACTTACATATCTTGAAATGTTTAGGTTGTACCCGTTCTTTTCAATTTCGTCCATTGAAACTCTTCGAGCATATTTCTCTACGTGTTCTGGTCGGTATTGATAGGTTTCAATGATTTTTCGAATGTCGTTTGGCTCTCCGTTTTCGCCTTCTCTGAGTGTATTTTGTCTCTTGCCTGATTGATAATGCTCCGAAGCATTGATGAATAAAACATCATCGTGCTTTTTACATTTCTTCAATACCAAAATACAAACGGGAATGCCTGTCGAGTAGAATAGGTTAGATGGCAAACCAATTACGGTGTCAATGTGATTGTCTTTTAACAATTTGGTTCTGATGCGTTCTTCTGCACCACCACGGAACAAAACACCGTGCGGCAAAATGATTGCCATTGTTCCTTCTTTTGCCAAGAAGTGAAAACCGTGTAACAAGAAAGCAAAATCGGCTGCTGATTTGGGAGCTAACCCATAGCTTTTGAAACGGAAATCTTCGGCTAAAGTGTCATTCGGTTCCCAACGCAAACTAAAAGGTGGATTTGCTACAATGGCATCAAACTCCACTTTTTTACTTGGATTCATTTCGTTGAGAATATTCCAACTATTTTCTAAGGTGTCACCGTGGAATATCTCAAACTCGGTGTCTTTCATTCCGTGCAACAGCATATTCATTCGGGCAAGGTTGTAGGTGGTGATGTTTTTTTCTTGTCCGTAAATTTTACCAATGCTTCCGCCACTGTCTTTCATTCGTTTTCTCACGTTGAGCAACAATGAACCTGAACCACAAGCAAAGTCGAGCACTTTGTCCAATTTCCCTTTTTTGCCCGTTTTTGGCTCTTGGCTGTCTAAGGTGACAATCTCGGAAAGGATAGTTGAAATTTGCTGTGGGGTATAAAACTCTCCAGCCTTTTTGCCTGAACCTGCAGCAAACTGACCAATTAAGTATTCGTAAGCATCACCCAAGGTGTCTGAATCGGTTGAAAAATCGGCAATGCCTTCGGCAATTTTTTGGATAATGGTGCAGAGTTTTTTGTTACGTTCTGCTGATGTCTTTCCAAGTTTTTCAGAGTTCAGATTGATTTCAGAAAACAAGCCTTGAAAGGCACTTTCAAAAGATTCGTTTTCTATATAGCGAAAACCTGATTCCAGCGTTACCAACAATTCTGCGTTTTGGGTTCGTGCCATTTCGCTGATGTTGCTCCACAAGTGGTCGGGCTGGATAACATAATGCACTTTTCTACGCATCTGTTTTTCAAACTCAGCTACTTCTTCTTGATTGGCTTTATACCAAACAGAAAGTGGTGTTCTGCTATCTGATGCAGGCAGATTGGGATAGTCTTTGCCCAATTCTTTTTTAGCCGCTTCTTCGTAGTTGTGGCTCAAATACCTAAGAAAAAGAAACGAAAGCATATAATCACGAAAATCATCTGCATTCATTGCCCCTCGCAGGCTGTCTGCTATATCCCAAAGGGTTTTACCTAATTGTTGTTGGTCTTTATTTGTCATTGTCTGATTCTTCTTTAGGAATTACGAAACGATATTTAGTCATTAACCTTTCCAAAACTTCATTGAACAATTCTAAGTTGTCAGGAACGGGTTTGTCAATTTGTTGGTAATAAACATTTAAGTGTGATAGTGCATTCACAATAAATGCTACACGTTGGGGGTCGGTTATTCCGATTTGTTCCAATACATAACCGAATTGCCCAACACCAAGAAATGATGCAATATTTTCAAGTACTTGCCTCAAAAGGGCAAAATGGTAAGTATAAACTTCTTTTGAATCCTTTGCCTGATTTAAGATTTGAAGCAACCGTAAGTGGTATAGAAATACACCATCTCTGGTTTTTATTAATGAAAGTTCATCACCATTACCCTCAAGTATAAATTCCTTGTATTTTTTTGAGTTGTCTCTATTTCTGAATTTGCTAACATACTCACCTTTACCAAGCATATCGGATAAAATGGTTAGGAAACCAAAATGATGGGAGGTGATGATAATTTTCCGTTTTTCATATTCTTTCAATATCAAGTCAAAGACTGTGTAAGCCGTAACATAAATATTGTGGTCATCTAAACTCGAAACAGGGTCGTCAATAAAAAAGTGGGCATTTTGTGTATCTGCCCAGCCTTCAACCTCTAATAGAGCTAAGAAGAAACACCAGACAAAAATCCTTTCTTCACCTCTTGAAATTTTTATGGGTGTTTTGCTTTCAGTGTCTTCAATTTTGTAGAATGTAACAGAGTCATAACCTTTCTCAGGGTCTGCATTGGGGTTAAAATAGAAGTTGTATTTCCTTTTGTATGGAATGAGTTTTTTCTCTACATCTTCCTCTGTCATTAAGGTATGAAGCCGATTTAAACTGCTGAATTTGATGTCAAGCTTTATATTCTGTTCGCCATTGTCGTTGTCATTATCCCATACAAATAGGTCTTCGCTAAAAGCATTATAATAAACACCAATATGCCTACCGTCTTCTTTTACTTTTGTGATGTTTTTATACTCTACCGATAGGCGGGTTTTTCCCGTTGCATTAAAAGCATAAATAAGGATGATGTTTTCCTTGGTGGCCTTTAATTGTTCTGCTATTTCTATTACTGTACTCATATTTATTCTTCTATTTTGGGAAACAAGCCTTGCATCAAACCTTTTTTATGAAGTTTCAATTGTTCAATCTTCTGAGTTTGGGAAACAATCAACTCGTTTAGTGTTGAAATGCAGTTTGCAATTTTCTCCTGTTCAGTAAGCTTTGGAATATAGATTTCAAATTTTGAAATGCTATCCTGCGATAATGTTGGAATTGCACCACCCACAACGGTTTCGTTTATTTGCTTCTGAATTGAAGTGTTGGTAACAAGCAAGTAAAGAAAGTAGCTATTGATTTTGGTAGGCTTAAATACAACTAACTGCGGATTGATGGTTGTTTTTTCAGGTAAATTCTTGATGAATGCTGCTTTACCGTAGGATGAACCTGTTTTTACAAGTACGGTAAAACCATCTTCTAACATTATTTCAGGCGATTCAAAGTATTTCTCCCAAGTGATGTAAGTCGCTTTTTCAAAATTCAAGTGCCAATTTTCATCAATGTTGCTTGGGCTCATTGAAATTGCTCCTTCGCCTTTACTTACAATGTCATTTGTAGTATAGCCTCTGTAGCCAATTCTGCCTTTGACTTCAATAAGATCACCTAGTCTTTTTTGTTTCCACTCCCCATCTTTCTCAAACTCCTTAAACCGATACTTAGGCACTTTTTCACCTTCTTGCGGAAAAAGATTTTGCATCAAGCCTTTTTTGTGATCTTTGAGTAGCTCCAACTTTTGGCTGTGAGCGGCTATCACTTCATCTAAAGACGAAAGACAAGATGCTATTTTTTGTTGTTCTTTTGGTTTGGGTACTGAGACCTTTTGGAGTTTAAAATCTGAATAGTAAATGTGCGGTATTCCTGCACCTTTTACATATACAGAGAAATCAACAGTATTTAAAAGGTAGTAAATCCAATCTAAATGAAACTGTTTCTCATTTTTTGATTTTATACAAACTAAAGTTCCAAGTATGGATGAATGACTTTGGCATAAATTCAATCTTCCAACACCTGAACCGTCTTTTACTATTGAAATGTATTTTTGATCCTGCTGAAAATCGTCAATGTATCCTACAATGCTATCTGCACCGTAAACAGGATAGCCTTTAGGTTTCAATTCAAGTTTATTCAAAGCCATACTTGAACTTTCGGATATAGCAATTTCTTCGATTAATTTGCTTTCCCATTCTCCTTCATTCACAAACTCAGGAAATCTTATTGCTGGTATTAATTTTCCTTTACTCATACGCTGCTAATCCAGAAATTTCTCGCCCTTGGGCCAGTTTTTTTAATTGGGGTATTAAGTCTGCCATCAAAGCCAATTCTTTTACTCTGCGTTCTTTCCAACTCAAGTCCAAGGGTTCCAACAGGTCGGTAAGTTTTTCTCCGTCAAAAATCATTCGGCTCAAAATCTGCTCAACAAAGTTTTTCAAGTCAGCCGTTTTCAAGCCGTGGTCATTGGCAATTTTTGCAAGTTCTTTGTTGTATTTGTCGTCTTTAAAGGTGTCGTACCCTTTGCGAAGCGTTTCTACATCTTGTCCACTATTCCAATCCAAACTGTTGATGTACTCGGTCAAATCCTCCTGCTCATCCATCAGGTTGGCATTACTGCTCAGCAAACTAATCACCTGTGCCTTGGTCATTTTTTGCTTGGCAGGTTTCTTCTGCGTACTATCAGCAATCAGGTTCATAATGTAGTCGTAATCAATCACGGCAGAAGCAAACAACACAAATTCAAAATCCAATTGCTGTATTTCGGGCGGTGCATCCTCACCGCTTTTCTGTTGTATTTCTCTCAGTTGTTTGGCCGTTTCAATGTACGAGCTTCGGAATTCCTGTAAGGTTTCGGTTGGCAAAATGGCTTCAATCTTCGTCTTTTGTTCTTCGGTGATGTCGGTGTATTGGTCCAACTGTGTTTTGAGTCGTTGTACTTCCTTGAAGTTTTTCACAAAAGCTATTCTTGCCGCATCGCCTTTCAGGTTATAGACTTCCTGCGGTTCGTTTACCAAATTGTGTTCTTGCATAAAAATGCCCAAAGCTTCTACCGCTTTTTGGTATTTGTCTATCACCACAGGGGCAGGGTCAACCAACCAAATTTCTTTGGCTTTGCCATTATCCTCACCAGAGAACAAGGCAATGGCCGTATTGACGGCTTCTTGTTGCGAACGGAAATCCAAAATGTTGCCGTAAGGTTTGGTGTCGTTCAGCACCCGATTGGTGCGTGAAAATGCCTGAATCAATCCGTGGTATTTCAGGTTTTTGTCCACATACAAGGTGTTAAGGTATTTACTGTCAAAACCCGTGAGCAACATATCTACCACAATGGTAATATCAATCTTTTGGCTGTGGGGCAATTCCTTATTCGTCCATTTTTGGTCTTTGATGCGTCTTTGCACATCTTGGTAATACAAGTCGAAAAGATATAAATCGTGGTTTGTGCCGTATTGCTTGTTGTAGTCGTCAATAATGGTTTTGAGAGCCGCTTTCTTTTCTTCGGGATTTTGTTTGTTGTCCTCTTTCTCTTGCGTTAAATCTTCTTGTATTTGCTGAATGTCTTTGTTTCCTTCGGCAGGTGGCGAAAACACGCAAGCAATGTTCAAGGGAACAAAATCAGGATTTTCCGCTTGTTTCTTTTTCTGTACTTCCTTGAAAAGGTTGTAGTACGCTATGGCATCATTGATGGATGCAGTTGCCAATACCGCATTGAATTTCCTTGAATTGGTGGCAGCATCGTGTTTTTCTAAAATGGCTTCTACTACGGCTTGTTGGGCAATTGCTTCTCCTGGTTTTGGGTTTTGGCTGCCTTTTCCTTTGAAATAGTCAATGTGAAAACGCAACACATTTCGGTC
This sequence comes from Bacteroidales bacterium Bact_23, assembly GCA_001603685.1. Lineage (GTDB taxonomy): Bacteria > Bacteroidota > Bacteroidia > Bacteroidales > Lentimicrobiaceae > Lentimicrobium. The sequence continues at coordinate 1,952 of LUZO01000168.1, read as the reverse complement.
GTCAATGGCGTGGGTGATGGTGTAAGCGTGTAATTGCTTTTCAAAAATATCTTGTGTGGTTTTGTATGATGCGTATTCTCCTTCTCGTATGTTGTACGATGCGTTTTCGTCAAAGATGGGTGTTCCAGTAAAGCCAAATAACTGGGCATTCGGAAAAAACTCTTTAATCGCTTTGTGATTTTCACCAAACTGCGAACGGTGGCACTCGTCAAAAATGAAAACCATTCGTTTGTTCCGCAGCGGCTCTAGTCGTTCCTTGTAGTTCTTTTTGTTGGTACCATCCAAAGCCAATCCTAATTTTTGAATGGTGGTAACAATTACCTTGTCGGCATAGTCGGTAGAAAGTAAACGCTTTACCAAAGTTTCGGTATTGGTATTTTCTTCCACACTACCTTCCTGAAATTTATTGAATTCCTCACGTGTTTGTCGGTCAAGGTCTTTACGGTCCACCACAAACAAACACTTTTCAATATCGGGGTTGTCCTTTAACAAGGTAGATGCTTTGAATGAAGTCAAGGTTTTACCGCTTCCTGTGGTATGCCAGATGTAGCCGTTGCCACGATTTTGCTGAATGCAATCCACGATGGCTTTTACAGCATAAATCTGATAAGGTCGCATAATGAGCAGTTTTTGCTCACTTTCCACCAGCATCATATACTTGCTTATCATACTTCCCAATGTGCATTTGGTCAGAAATTTTTCAGCGAACAAGTCAAGGTGCGTTATTTTTTTATTGTTCTCGTCTGCCAACTGATAAATCGGCAAAAACTGTTCATCAGCGTTGAAAGCAAAATGTTGGTTTTTGTTATTGGCAAAATAGTACGTATTCGTTTTGTTGCTTACAATAAACAACTGCATAAAGCAAAGGAGTGAATTTCCGTAACCGTTGCCCGGTTCGTTTTTGTAATCCACAATTTGCTGCATTGCTTTTCTTGGTGAAATGTCGAGCTTCTTTAATTCAATCTGCACCACAGGCAAACCGTTAATTAGCAAAATGATGTCGTAGCGTTGGTGGCTATTTTCGGTATTGATGCGTAACTGACTGATAACTTCAAAATCATTTTTGCACCAGTCTTTGTTGTTTACCAAAGTGTAATGCAAAGGCGTTCCGTCTTCACGTTGGAAGTATTGTCTTTCACGCAGAAGCTTGGAAGCCTTGAACACATCAGGTTCAATGATTTCTTCTCTCAGTCTCAAAAACTCACTTTCAGATAATCGAACACGGTTGAGTGCTTCAAATTTTGTTTTGAAGTTTTGTTCCAGTGTTTTTCTGTCAACTATGTCAGGGCGATGGATGTATTTCAGCCCTTTCAGTTGCTCTATTAAAGTTTCTTCTATTTGATTCTCTTTACTCATTCTTCTTTCAATAAATCTTTGGCGTTAACGTCCAGAAGTTTTGCAATACGGTACAAGTCCTCAATACTTGGCTGTCTCACGTTACGAGCATACTCATTTACGGTGTTGTAACTTTTGTCCAACTTTTTGGCAAGCCAAGTCTGTGAGATGCCTTTTTCTTTCAATACTTCTTTAATTCGGTTCATTGAAGCCTAATTAATTTTTAACACGTCAAAGATAGTAAAAATACATCGTCTGATAGTGTAATTGTTCACGGTTTTGTCGTAGGTGGGCAGGGGCAAGCTCTTTTGGTTTTTTTGTGTTGGCTTGTGGGTTGGAAAAAACCAAATGTGCTTGACCGTGCGGCTGGCGAAAATTGTATTTAAAAAATGTGCGTTGGCAAAAAAAAACAGAGGGTCGGTCTGCGTGTCGGATTAATTTCTGTCCGTTTATAATATCGTTTTTCTGTCTTTGGTCACCTGTCAAAATGGTTTAATTTTTCTCGTTTAAGTCAGTCGTTTTGTTGTAGTATGGTCGTCTTTTACACTTGCACCCAACGGGTCGCTACTCAACGCTGGCCAGCTTCTCACTAAACTTTCTACGAAGATAGAACTTTT